>JAIOQG010000124.1 GCA_021413465.1 Alphaproteobacteria bacterium
CTCACCGTCGCCATGATGCCCTCCTTTGCCGGTAAATGGTTCGTGCCCCGGCTGGCAGACTTTCGCGCGCACCATCCCGAAATCGACGTCTGGATCGCGACGTTCGAGGCACAAGCCGGCGGATTGGGACCCGACATCGACGTCGCCATTCGCTATGGCAAGGGCGATTGGCCAGGACTGGCGAGCGTCAAGTTCCTCACCGAGGAGTTGTTTCCGGTCTGCGCGCCCAAACTTGCCGAGCAACTGAAGGAACCCGCGGACCTCGCGCGGATGACGTTGCTCCACGACGAAATGCGCGAAGACTGGGGCATGTGGCTCAACGCGGCCGGCGTTGCGACGGTGGACGCAACGCGTGGGCCCGGCTTCGACGATTCCGGCTTGCTCATCCAAGCCGCCATCGAAGGCTTAGGCGTGGCGCTCGGGCGCAGCGCGCTGGTCAAAGGCGATCTGCAAGCAGGCCGCCTGGTGCGTCCGTTCTTGCCCTCGCTTCACGCCGGCTGCAAAATCAGCGCGCTGGCGTCTCGATCAGAAGCGCACGCCTCGCCTTTTCGCGGTGCTCGGTCCGGATATGCGCGCCGGCAATCGCGATGGCGGTGGCCAGCACCGTCGCGTCATCCGTGAACCCAAGCCCTGCAATCGCATCCGGAATAACGTCGATCGGTAGAATGAAATAAGCGACGGCGGCCAACAAAATGGCCCGCGCGTGCAAGGGCGTCCGGCCATCGGTCGCGCAGTAGAAGGCCGCCACCGCATCTTCCGCGAACGGAATGCGCCCAAGCGTCCGGCGCAACTTGCGCCAAAACCCGTTGCGCACGATGCGTTCGTCGCGCGCGATCTGAGACGGCAAAAGGATCTCGCCTTCAAGCGGCGGCATGGTGTGATCTGTCATTTGCGGAACAACCAAAACCCTAGGGTCAACACGGCGCTGACCAACAGACATGTGGTGACGGGAATATACAGGCGAAAGCCCTCGCGCCCTAGGACGATGTCGCCGGGCAGCCGCCCCAAGCCGATTCGCTCCAAAAACGGCCAGGCAAAGCCAATGATCGCGAGCACGACCCCGGCGACGATTAAGAAGCGTCCGACGTCCATCGCACTGGCCTCCGCCCTTCGCCGCAGCTATGTAAGCGCCGCCTCATCTTAGCAAAGGAAGCCGTCCCATGCAGCTCAATCGTTCCGTCACCGCCGTCATCACCGGCGGCGCTTCGGGCCTCGGTGAAGCCACCGCCCGCGAACTCGCCGCCGCCGGCGTGCGCATCGCCATCTTCGATCGTGACAAAGAGCGCGGCGAAAAAGTCGCCGCCGAAATCGACGGTATCTATTGCGAAGTCGACGTGACGGACGAGAAGAGCGTGATCGACGGCTTCGCGAAAGCACGCGCCGCCTTGGGCCAGGAACGCATCCTGGTCAACTGCGCCGGCACCGGCATCGCGATCAAAACCGCAAGCCGCAAAAAAGACTCGAGCGAAATCACGCCGCACCCGACCGAGCACTTCGACCGCATCATCCAGATCAATCTCGTGGGCACGTTCCGCTGCCTCGCCAAGTCCGCGGCCGGCATGCTGTCCCTCGAACCCGTAACCGAAGACGGCGAGCGCGGCGTCATCATCAACACCGGTTCCGTCGCCGCCGAGGACGGTCAGATCGGACAAGCCGCCTACTCGGCGTCGAAAGGCGGCATCGTCGGCATGACCTTGCCGATCGCCCGCGATCTTTCGCGCGACGGCGTGCGCTGCATGACGATCCTGCCCGGCCTCTTCAACACGCCGCTGCTGGCCGCTGCCCCGGACGAGGTGAAACAGAAACTCGGCGCCCAGGTTCCTTTCCCCGCCCGCCTCGGCCACCCTTACGAATACGCAAAACTCGCGCGCCACATCTGCGAGAACTCGATGTTGAACGGCGAAGTCATCCGCCTCGACGGCGCCATTCGCATGGCACCGCGCTGATTCGTCGAAGTGGCGCGGCTCCAAAGTTGGGGACGCGCCCGCCGACGGCGGCGGCAAGATGACCCAGGCCCAGGCGCAGCCTGCCAAATGACGTCGTGCCAAGCTCATCATTGCTTTTCCACAGCTTGCCCCTGTTGGTCGCCGCAGTTAAGTTTCGCGCCGCAAGATTCCTTATCCTCAAAGGGGACATCCAAATGAATCGCACAGTTGTGATCGGTGGCGTCGGCGCCGCCGTCGTGCTGCTTGGCGGGGCGGCTTACCTGCTCCTCGGCGGCAAGTCGTCCACGTCGACAACCGACCAAGCCGCGCTCGAAGATCAAGGCCCCATCAAGCTGAACCCCGTCGAAGTCATCACCGACAATGGCACGAATGAATCGCCTGACGGCCGCACGCTGACGATCACGTTCCCGAAGTTCGACCTCAACGCCAAGAGTGGCGAAACCACATCGGCCGTATTCTCGACCACCTGGCGCTTGAAGCTCGCGCCGGATGAGCGGGCCCTGGTCGCGGTCGCATCGCTCAATGGCTACATGAAGTCGACGGCTGTACCTGCGCCGATTATGGCGCCAGCCCCAGCGGCCCCGGCGCCTGCCGCAACACCAGCGACGCCGCCGCAGCCCGAGCCTGCCGCTGGCTCAACGCCGCCGGCCGAAGCAACGCCGCCGGTTACAGCTCAACCCGCGGCTCCCGCCACACCGCCGCCCGCAAAACCGGTGGCCGGCGATGGCATGGCGCGCGTTGTCGTTATGCTCGGGACCGAAACATCTGTGACCGAGTGGATCGACATCACCGGCACGGGCGCCGATCACAAGCTGTCGAAAGCCGTCGCCTTCGTGAATGCGCCGGCGGACTTGCGCAACGGCAGCACCGTCCCTGTAACGGTCACCGTCGAACTCTCGGGCGCGACCAGTGCTGAGACGATGGCCAAGATCAACGGCATCGATCTCAAACTATTCGCCGAGAGTGCGCCTCTGCCGCAGCCGACGGTCGAACCCGCCGCCGCAACACCTGCCGTCACGGACGCGACCGCAACGCCTGCACCGGCGGACGCTGCCACGACAACGCCGCCGGCAACGGAGACCCCGGCACCGGCACCGGCACCTGCCGGAACGCCGACGCCTTAGTCCTGACCTGCTGCTAAATCCATGGCGCGGGCGAGTTCGATATCTTTCGAAGTCAGCCCGCCCGCGTCATGTGTTGTCAGCAACACCGTTACGGTTTTATAGACGTTCGACCACTCGGGATGGTGGTCCATCCGCTCGGCCACCAGCGCCGCCTGCGTCATGAAGCCGAAGGCTTCCACGAAATTTCCGAACACATACACCTTCACAATGGCATCGCGCTTGGCGTGATCGCTCCAGCCCTTAAGGTTCTTCAGTGCGGCGGCACGCTGCGCGGCATCGAACTTTATCGTCACAACGCTCTCCCAATTTTGCTTCATCCTGGTCTATCCTCGCGCGAACACGAACGCATTGCGAGGGGCCAATGGCAGCGGAAAGCATCTACGAACTAACCGCCCCGACACTCGACGATATCGAATTGTTGGCGCGCGAAACCTTTGATCGCCTGCCTGAGGAATTTCGCGCCCGCTGCGGTCAGATCCTGTTCCGCGTCGAGGATTTCCCCGACGACGATGTCATGGAGGAAATGGAACTCGAAACGCCTTACGACATATTGGGTCTCTTCCAAGGCGTCGGAATCACGGAGGAGCAGGAAAGCGATTCCGTTCCCCGCGAGCCCAGCATGGTGTTCCTGTACCGCCGTCCCATCCTGGACGAATGGGGCGATTCGGAAATCACACTGGGCGATATCGTCACCCATGTTCTGGTGCACGAGATCGGCCATCACTTCGGCTTTTCCGACGAAGACATGCAACGCATCGAAGCCGAAATCAACGAAGACTAACCGTCAAGCGCATAGGTTCGCTCGACGCGATAGAGGCTTCCTTTGGACGTCTGATGGCTTGAAAACAACGAGTACGCTTTGACGGCAATCGGACCGCTGTCGAACAGGCTGTGCGCCGCCAAGAACTCTTGAACTTTCTCAAGCGGCGGATCTCTCAACCGCGCCAACGTCACATGCGGTGCGTATTTCCGCGTCTCCGCCGGGCGCCCCAAGCGTTGCAACGCACGCTCGATCTTCGCGACCAGCCGCTGAAGCTCGGGGCAGGGCGCGACACCTGCCCAAAGGGCATGCGGGTCTCGACCGCCGAATTCACCCGCGCCCCTGAGCCTGATCTCGAAGGCAGGATACTGCAGAACACCCAAAGCTTCGTCGATGTCGCCGGCGGTAACCTCGTCCACATCGCCGATGAAGCGTAAAGTTAGATGAAGGTTCTCAGGTGGCGACCACCGCGCCCCGGGAACGCCGCCCTGCAAAAACGTAAGCCGCAGGCGTACGCTTTCCGGAATCTCGACGGCGGCGAACAAGCGGATCATCGGGATTAGGGGGCGGGATTGGGCTGCGCGTGATGCGCCTCGTCAACGGCTTTCTCAAGCTCGTCGGTCCATGCGACCTTCACGCTGTCGATGTTCGTCTTCAATTGGCCCATCGTCGTCGCCCCGATAATGTTCGAGGTCACAAACGGTCGCGTTGTCACGAACTGCAACGCCAATTGTGCCGGGTCGAGATCGAACCGCTTCGCGAGCGCAAGATAACGCTCGATAGCGGGCTCAGTTTGCGGCTTCTCATAGCGCTGCAATCGATTGAACAAGGCCTTGCGCGAGCCTGCCGGTGCCGCGCCGCGTTGGTACTTGCCCGTCAAATAGCCTTGCGCCAAGGGCGAATAGGCAAGCAATCCGACCTGTTCGCGCTGCGCAATTTCCGCCAGCCCGATTTCGAACACGCGGTTGATCAGGCTGTAGGCATTTTGAATCGACTGCACCCGCGGCAAGTCTTTGGCGTCGGCATGATGGAGGAAACGCATCGTGCCCCACGCGCTTTCGTTGGACAGACCGATCGCTCGAATTTTGCCCGACTTAACGTGGTCCTGCAGCGCGCCCAAAATATCTTCGATGGGAACGCTGCTGCCTTCGATGTGTTTGTAGGCGAGCCCGCCCGCGCCGAACATGGCGATCGGACGATCGGGCCAATGCAATTGATAAAGATCGATGTAGTCGGTCTGCAGACGCTCGAGACTGGCATCGATCGCTTCCGCAATTTGCTTGGGCGTTTGCGCGGTCGGCGCATGGTCGGCGCGCAGCCACGTCATCGGCGAACGTCCGGCTATTTTCGTCGCCAGCACCACTTTGCTGCGCGTTCCGCGTGCCTTAAACCAAGTGCCGATGATCCGTTCGGTCGCGCCTTGCGTTTCGGGCTTCGGCGGCACAGCATACATTTCCGACGTGTCGAAAAAGTTGATCCCTTGCGCCAACGCATAGTCCATCTGCGCATGGCCTTCGGCTTCGGTATTCTGTTCGCCCCACGTCATTGTCCCGAGGCACAACGACGAGACCTTGATTCCGCTGCGTCCGAGTTCGCGATAGTCCATGAAAGTGCCTGCGCCTGAGTGATGTTCGGTTGAAGATTATTGCGTGACGGTGAAGCCGGTCTTAGCTTGAATTCTCTCGATAAGCTTCTGCACGAAGGGCAACATCCCTCGCACGATCACCTGCGTCCCCTGCTCGTTCGGATGTATGCCGTCGGCTTGATTGAGCTTCAAATTGGCAGCCACGCCTTCCAAAAAGAAAGGGTAGAACAGCACGTCGTGCTTTTTCGCGAGCTCCGGATAAATCGCGTCGAAGGCCAAACCATACTCCGGGCCCAAATTTCGCGGCGCTTTCATGCCCGTCAGCAGCACAACGATACCGCGCGCTTTGAGCTTGACCAAAATGGCATCGAGATTGCTGCGCGTCTGTGCGACGTCGAGCCCGCGCAGAGCGTCGTTCGAGCCCAATTCGACGATGGCCCCGTCGAAATGTTCCGCCAGCGTCCAATCGACGCGTGCAAGGCCTCCGGCCGATGTATCGCCGGAAACCCCGGCATTGATCACAACCGCGTCGCGCCCCGCCGCCTTCAACTTCGCCTGCAACACAGCCGTGAAATCGGTTCCCGGCGGCAGGTTGTACCCCTGAGTCAAACTGGTCCCAATGGCGAGAATTTTGATCGGCTTGGCGCCTGCGGCCTCAATCCCGTTGATTCCTGTCAGAAAGACGGCAAGAATCAACCAAATCGCGTTGACTCCACCCCACCCCGTCACATATCGGGTGGCAGCCCTCAATCCCCTCGCTGGTATCTTGTTGCGCATGCAGCGCTTGCTCAACTCTGATCCGATCCTCCGGCTCGAGGCCGTTCGCCTCACACTTATGAGTCAGGCGGGTCCCGTCAATATCCTCAATGGTATCGAATTGGTGATCCGCCAAGGCGAGGCTGTGGGGCTGGTCGGTCCGTCGGGCTCGGGCAAGTCGACACTCTTGATGGTCATGACGGGCCTCGAACGGCCGACATCGGGAAAAGTCACCGTAAAGTCGCAAGAGCTTTCGGCATTTTCCGAAGACGAATCCGCGCGCTTCCGGCGCGGCAATGTTGGCATCGTTTTTCAGTCTTTTCACTTGATCCCGACCATGACGGCGCTTGAGAACGTTGCCGTGCCGCTCGAACTCGCGTTGGTGCGCGACGCTTTTGCGCGCGCCAAAGAGGAACTCGTCGCCGTCGGTCTGGCCCATCGCTTGGACCACTATCCAAGCCAACTCTCCGGCGGCGAACAGCAACGTGTGGCCGTGGCGCGGGCCTTGGCGCCGCGGCCGTCGCTGCTATTCGCCGACGAGCCGACGGGAAATCTGGACGGTCGCACTGGCGCCGAAATCGTTGAAATGATGTTCAAACTACAGCGTGAGCGCGGCTCGACCCTCATCCTGGTCACGCACGACGAAACGCTCGCCCGCCGCTGCGACCGCATTGTGAAACTTCGCGACGGCTACATCGAATCCATCGAAGACGGCGCGCAAGGAACCAGTTCCCCGCCTGAGCCACCCATGGCCGCCGTCGCCGAATGATACGCCATCTGGCAGTAGCTTTGCGTTTGGCACGGCGTGAATTGCGCCAAGGCCTGTCCGGTTTCCGGATTTTTCTCGCGTGCTTGATCTTGGGCGTCGCCTCGATTGCAGGCGTCGGTTCGCTAAGCGAAGCCTTGCTCGAAGGCTTGTCCCACCAAGGGCGAGAGCTTTTGGGCGGCGATGTTGAGATCCGCCTGACGCAGCGCGAAATGGACAAGAAGGAACGCGCTTGGATCGAAACGCGCGGCAAAGTTTCCATGACAGCCGAACTGCGAGCTATGGCGATCGCGCAAGGTCGCGACGCGCGCACGTTGGTCGAACTGAAGGCCGTCGACTTTCACTACCCTCTCTACGGCGTTGCCGACGTTTCGCCGCGTCAGCCTCTCAATGAACTGTTCGCCAATCGCGAGGGCGTGTTCGGCGCCGCAGTCGATGAACGCCTCTTGGCAAAGTTGGGCCTGCCGCAGGGTGCCGTCGTCAAAATCGGCAACGCGCTGTTCGAGTTGCGCGCGATCCTCAAGCAAGAGCCGGATCGTGTCACGGGCGGCTTTACGCTTGGGCCGCGCGTACTGATTTCGGAGTTCGCCCTTCGTGCGACAGGGTTGATCCAACCCGGCAGCTTAATCAGCTTCAATTATCGAATAGCGCTGCCTTCCAAGGATGACTCTCACGCTGGCGTCGCCAAGTGGATCGAGGCGGCCAACAAAGCCTTCCCCAAGGCCGGATGGCAGGCCCGCGATAGATGGAATGCAGCGCCTGGCGTGCGCCGCTTCATTCAGCAGGTGACCGCTTTCTTGACGTTGGTCGGTCTGACGGCGCTGGTGGTCGGTGGCGTCGGCGTCGGCAGTGCGGTGACCTCTTATCTCGATCGCCGCCGCGACGACATTGCGACGCTGAAGTGCATCGGCGCGAGCGGCGCTTTCATCTTTCTCATGTTTCTCGCGGAGGTGATGTCGCTCGCCCTCATCGGTGTCGCGGCCGGGCTCGTGCTCGGAGCGCTGATACCCTTCGTGGCGCAACTGGCCCTAAGCAGCGTATTGCCGTTCGAGGCTGAATTTGGAATCTATTTGCGGCCTATGGCCACTGCAGCTCTCTTTGGCCTCTTAACGGCCTTGGCATTCGCAATTTGGCCTTTGGCGCGCGCTCAGGAAACGTCGCCGGCCGTTATGTTTCGCGATCTCGTTGCACCGTCGCGCCGCTGGCCGCATTGGCTTTACATCGTGGCGACGGTGATGGCATTCGCCGCGTTGGCGGCGCTTGCAATCACTTTGTCGACGAACGTT
>JAIOQG010000125.1 GCA_021413465.1 Alphaproteobacteria bacterium
AGGGGAGAAGGGCTGAGAAATTACAGAATTATCCGCGGGCCCTCCGCGCGTTCGATGTTTGGCCGGGCGATTGCTGGTGGCTTCGCCCGATCGAATGCGACCGGAAGGCCCGCGCCCCCCGCCTTTGGCGCGCATTGAGTCTTGCGCTCTGGGCGGCAAGATCGAATCCGTTCGACAGACCGCAGTGCGACGTGGCGAGCCCACACGCCGATTATGGTCGATCCGCCCCCATCCAGCGTCAAATCACAGGTGCACGCCGTGCCACGTTTTCGCCTGCCGCGTGTCCCCACGGACACCAACAGGTGGTAAGCCGACGAAACACGCCTCCGACAGCTAGAAAAAAGGCCGACCTCTCGCGAGACCGGCCCCAAAACGTTCAACTGCAACCGTTTCGCAAATACGCCGCTACGCCGGCACCTTTGTCCCCATCGGCAGCTTGCGCACCGATTTCCCGGTGGCCGCGAAAATCGCATTCGCAACCGCAGGCGCAATCGGCGGCAGGCCCGGCTCGCCGACACCCGTCGGCTTCTCGGTCGATGGCACGATGTGTACCTCGACCTTCGGCATCTCGCTCGCCCGCAAGATCGTGTAGTCGGTGAAATTCGATTGATCGACCTCGCCCTTCGTCAGCGTGATCGCCTCGTGCAAGGCCGCCGACAAGCCATAGCCGATACCGCCTTCCATCTGCGCGACGATCACGTCCGGATTGACCGCAATGCCGCAATCGACGGCGCACACCACACGGTCGACGGTAAAGCTGCGATCGGGTTTGACCGTAATTTCGGCCACATGCGCCACGAACGAGCTGAACGACTCGTGCACGGCAATGCCGCGCGCGCGCCCCTTCTCCATCGGCGTTCCCCACCCGGCTTTCTCCGCCGCAAGATTGAGCACCCCCAAATGCCGCGGATGTTTGGCCAGCAACGTCCGGCGAAACTCGAGCGGATCCTTGCCGGCCGCCTTCGCCACCTCGTCGAGAAACACTTCCGTCGCGAACGCCGTATGCGTGTGTCCGACCGACCGCCACCATAACACCGGCACCGCCGACTTCGGCAGATGCACATCGACATCCATATTGGCGAAGACATACGGCAAATCGGCCGAGCCTTCGATCGCGGTGAAGTCGATCTGCCCGGCGGGCAAGAACGGCGTCCCTTCCATGATCGACTGTGTCACGATCCGGTTCGTCCACGCCACCGGCACGCCTTGCGCATCGAGCCCCGCCGCCATGCGATGCAACACCATCGGCCGGTAATAACCGCCTTTGATATCGTCCTCGCGCGTGTGCACGAGTTTCACCGGCGCCTTGCCGCCCCAAGCTTTCGCCACGCCGACAGCTTCCGCCGCAAGATCGGCTGTAGGCGTCGCCCGCCGTCCGAACGAGCCACCGGCATAAAGCGTATGAATTTTCACCTGCTCGGGTTTCAAGCCCGCGATCGCCGCCGCCGTCGGCTGATCGAGCGACGGAAACTGCGAGCCGAACCACATCTCGCAACTATCGGCCGTCAGCACAACCGTGCAGTTCAACGCTTCGAGCGGTGCATGCGCCAAAAACGGAAACTCGAAATCCGCGCTCAGCTTCTTCTTGGCGCCCTTCATCGCCGCCGCGGCGTCGCCTTCCTTGCGCGCCGACACGCCGGCACCACTCGCAAGCTTCTTATAGTCGGCCATCATCTCCGCCGACCCGCGCGTTTCGGCTTTCGCGAAATCCCATTCGACCTTCAACGCCTCGCGCGCCTTGATCGCGGCCCACATGTCTTTCGCCAGCACGGCAACGCCTTGCGGCACCTGCACGACCGCGACCGTACCGGGCAATTTCTTCGCCGCACTATCGTCGAACGATTTCACCGTGCCGCCGAACTTCGGCGGCCGCGCAATCAGCGCCGTCACCGCATCCTTAGGCCGGTAATCGTAACCGAACACGGCCGACCCGTCGGTTTTGCCCGGCGAATCCAAGCGCGCAAAGCTTTTGCCGACGTAAGTATAATTTGCGGCATCTTTGAACTTCAGCGTCTCGACCGCAGGCGGCGCGATCTTCGCGGCGTCGGCGGCAAGCTCACCGAACGTCGCCTTCTTCGAACCGTCCGCCGTGCGTACGACGCCTTTCTCGATCGCAAGAGTGCCTGCATCGACGCCAAAGCGCTTCGCCGCCGCCGCGATCAGCATCGCCCGCGCACCGGCTCCGGCAACCCGCATCTTCTGATAGCTGTCGGCCATCGCGGTCGACCCGCCCGTGCCTTGAGCCCCGCCCAAAATCGTATTGCCGTATTTGGATGCGTCGGCCGGCGCATGCTCGACGCGGATCTGGCTCCAATCGGCATCCATCTCCTCGGCGACCAAGGTCGACAGGCCCGTCGCCGTGCCTTGACCGAACTCGATATGCTTGTTGAGCACCGTCACCGTGTTGTCGGAACCCACGCGCACGAACCAATTCATCGCGGCATCGAACGCTTCCGCCGGGCCCGTCGCTGCAGGCGTCGTCGGCTTGGAATCGCAACCGATCAAGAACCCGGCAGCGCTCAACGCCGTGACGCTCAAAAACATCCGTCGCGACGGCTTGGCAAAACGCTCGGCCAAATTCGCGCTATCCCGTAGTGTCATGTTTTTCATGGCGCTCAGCCTTTCGCGATGTCGGCGGCGCGCGCGACAGCTGTCTTGATGCGTTGATACGTGGCGCAACGGCAAAGATTATTGTCCATCGCGGCCGTGATCTCGGCCTCCGTCGGTGCCGGCGTCTCGGTTAGAAACGCAGTCGCCGTCAGCATTTGTCCCGACTGACACCAACCGCACTGCACGACATCGAGCTCGCGCCAAGCGGTACGCACCGCCTCGCCCACCTTGCCGTTGAGCCCCTCGATCGTCGTGACCTTGGTCCCCGCCACGGCCGACGCCGGCGTCGCGCAAGATCGCGTCGGCGTTCCGTCGATCAACACCGTGCACGCCCCGCAAGCCGCCACGCCGCACCCGTATTTCGTGCCGGTCAGCGCTTCATCTTCGCGCAACACCCACAACAGCGGCCGGTCCGGATCGCCGGAATAGGTTCGCGCTTTCCCGTTCAGCGTAAAGTCCATGCTCGAAGTCTCCGGCGTGCGTGTTGACGATGGCCCGACTCTAGATCAGTTTACCGGCCGCTGTCTTGCGCCTAAATCGCCCAATAATGATAGGGAATTGCCGGATGTTACGCACAACCTTGGCCTGCATCGCTGCATTGATTTTGAGCACCGAACTTGCCTCGGCCGCCGACGCCGTGCGCGGCGAACAACGCTTCAAGGCAATGTGCGCGACCTGCCATGCCGTCGATCCCGCGCAAAAGAAAATGGGCCCGCATGTAAAAGGCATTGTCGGCCGCAAAGCGGCGTCACTCGCAGGGGCGAGCTATTCGCCCGCCATGAAGGCGTCGGGCTGGACATGGGACGCGGCGAAACTCGACCAGTACCTCGCCGACCCGAAAAAGGCCCTACCCGGCACGTCCATGCTAATCGGCGTGTCGAACGCTCAAGACCGTGCCGATATCATCGCCTATCTCGCCACGCTGAAATAGGCGCTACCCGGCCAGCGTCAACGGCTTGCCGCGATAGAGCAACCGCCAATCGGACAGATCCGCCGACAGCGCACCCGCCGCGTCCTCGACGAGGCGCGAAATATTGGCAAAGCTCGACGCTTTCTGCCGCGCGATTTCAATCTCGATCGCCCGCAACCGCGCAATCATCTCGGTCGAGAGCCGCGCACTCTCGTCGAAATCGCCCTGCGCCCGTATGGCAAACAGCGCCGCACCGAACGATGGCAACAAAGCCGACAGGAACGTCACCCACGGCGACAGCTCGTGCGCCCAATGATAATCGTAGACGAACAAGCCCAGATACAACATCAACACCAAGGCCGTCGCTGCAAACAGAGCAAGCCCCACCGCATCGAGGCGATGCTCCATGTGCTTTTGCCGCTTGGCGTTCGCGGCGTGAAACGCAACCTGCGACTTGATCTCGCCTTCGAGCAGCGCACGCTCGATCGCAGCACCGTAACGCGCATCCGCCACGCCGTGCGGCATCTCGATCTCGCGCGCCGTGGCGCGCAAATACCAGTCGGTCCACGTCAGCGTCGCCTCTTCGCCTTCGTCGCCGTGCTCGACCCGGAATCGCGCGCCGTTCGATCCCGTCAGCGCCAATAACCGAAGCGCGCGCAATTGCTCGGCCAATTGACGATAATCGAGCCACCTTTTGTGCCACTGGCGCCAACTGCCGATGAGAACGATCACCGGCGCGGCGGAAATGACCAACAATTCGACCACGGACGAATAAGGCTTCGTGTTGGCGATCACGACCAGAAGCGCGCACACCACCGCGACCGCGCCAAGCATGAAGATCGAAACATAGGACGAGCGATAAACTTGCGCGAAATGCACCGCAAGCTTGTCCGCCCACGCATAGCGCTCCTCAAGCAGACCGAACACGCCGCGCGGGGCGGCGGCTGCAAGCTGCTCGCTCGCCGTTTCGCTCGTCTCCGGCACACCGGCGAAGTGAATCCAAAAACTCTCGCGCCAATACTTCACGGTCGACGCAACATAGGGTGCGGGAAACAACGACTGGCGAAACCGCCGCCAGGGGGTCAACAAGCGCTGCATGAGCGGGAAGGCAAACCAGAAATTCTTGAGCCGCTCTCTTTCGTTCAAAAAGCGCTTGAGCCGTTTGCGCTGTTCCCCCGCCGGTTGGCCGCTCTCACGCGGCGGCGCCACAATGCCTTCGATGAGTTCCTTGAGCGCAAGCGGCGTTGCCGGCACTGTGCCGTCCAACAACGCCTCCGCCGTCGCCTCCGCGCGGCGGATCTTCCAGGGCAGAATCCAGGGCCCGTCGCCTTTCTCGTCGAAACGCAGGATCGGAACCCCGGCGGCGGACGCTTTCGTCAGCATCTCTTGCGTACCGCCACGCCCCGATCCGGCCTTGCCGTCCCACACCGCAATCAGCACATCGCATTGCCGCAGCGTGAACAGGCCCACGCTCTCGTAAGCCAATTCCTGATCGACGCGCTCATGCACGAACTCGAACACGCTCGCCTGTTCGCACAGCGCGCGAAACTCCTTTCGCGCGGCCTCGCTCGAAAAATCCTTTTCGTACTCGCCCCGCGCAAACGGCAACGGTGCAAACAGCGGCACACCAAGCTCGCGCGCCGCGCGCGCAAAAATGCAATCCGACCCTTCCGCCAAGGGCGACACGGCGCGCAGCAACGGCGCCTCGGCACTGACGACATCGCCATCGGCAACCCGCACCTCGTCCAAGGCCGCCAGCATCGCCTGAAACAGATCTTTGATCCCGCTCCGCAAACGGTCGGCGGCGCCCTCCCCCAGCCGGTTCGGTCTGTGCCCGCTAATCCCGACGCGCAGCGTCAAACGCGGCTTTGGCGGATGGGTTTTTTCCACGCATCGGCTCCGATGGGCCTTTAAGGGGCAAGCAAAGCAGGAACAGCCAGCCTTACACAAAGCAAATGAAGATGATCCAGGTCAATTCCCGCGCCCGGAAACGAAGCTAGGTTTCGGCCGGATACAACTTGGCACAATCGGACGCGCCAGATGAAAATTCTCCTGCTCTACGGCACCACCGAAGGTCAAACGCGCAAGATCGCCGAATTCGTTGCGGCAAAGCTCGAAACCTATGGCGACAGCGTGGCACTGGTCGACGCCACCGCCTCGACCGACAGCATCGATCTGCGCACCTACGACGCCGTCATCGTCGCCGCTTCGTTGCACGCCGGCGTCTACCAAAATTCGGTCATCCATTTCGCCACCGCCAACAGCTCATGGCTCAACCAATTGCCCTCGGCGTTGATCTCGGTGTCGCTTTCCGCCGCAGGCACCGACCCCGACGATCTCAAGGGCATCGCCGCCTGCGCCGACAGGTTCAAAACCCAAACCGGCTGGACGAGCGCCGACGTGCATCAAATCGCCGGCGCCTTCCGCTTCACCGAATACGACTTCTTCAAACGCTGGATGATGAAAGTCATCGCCTGGGAGAAGAACGTCAAAGTCGAGCCCGGCAAAGACCTAGAACTTACCAACTGGGAAGCACTTGCCACGACGGTCGACGCCTTGCGCGCCCGTTTTGCCGACAAGAGAAAATAACGGCACGATCGCGCCTGATATCGACGCTAGTGCGTTTTCCGATTAGTCGACCCATTCAAAAATTGTCATCCCGGCCGAGCGGAGCGAGAGCCGGGATGACAGTTGTTGCGTTCGATCCCACTTAACCAGAACGCTCTCTAGTAACCGCCGCCTTTAGGCCGCTCGCTCGCACCTTCCGGCGGCTTCTTCGGCGCCGACGGTGCCGTCACCACGCCGGGCGTCACGTGCGGCGAATGTCCGAGTTCGCGCAGCGACACCGTTTTGCTGCGATTGCGATCGCACAATTCGAACATCGTGCGCCAACCGGCCGCG
>JAIOQG010000267.1 GCA_021413465.1 Alphaproteobacteria bacterium
GGCACAGCCGGCGGCCTAGTGAAGAATCGCGCGCTGACGCTTCCGGGCGTCGCGCGCGAACAACTCGAACGAATAAGGAGCTCTCCCCATGGCTGACATTACAGCCACGATGGTCAAAGACCTGCGCGAGAAAACCGGCGCCGGCATGCTGGATTGCAGGAATGCGTTGAACGAAACGAAAGGCGACATGGAAGCCGCCATTGACGCCTTGCGCAAAAAAGGCCTGTCGAAGGCCGCCAAGAAAGCAAGCAACGTCGCGGCCGAAGGCCTCGTCGGCGTGATCGCGCATGGCGGCAGCGGCGCCGTGGTCGAGGTCAACTCGCAAACCGACTTCGTCGCGCGCAACCCCGAATTTCAGGACCTCGTGTCGAAAATCGCTGGCCTCGCGCCCAAAGCCGAAGGCAATCGCGACAAGCTCGCGCAGAGCCAACTCCCCGGCACCGCAGGCGATGTCGACGCGCGCATCAAAGCGCTCGCCGGTACAATCGGTGAGAACATCGTCCTCCGCCGCACGGCTTCCTTGCACGTTTCGCCGGGCCTGGTCGCAAGCTACATCCACAATCAAGCGGCGCCCGGTCTGGGACGTCTTGGCGTGCTTGTCGCCCTAAAGTCGACGGGCAACCCCGAAAAGCTCGCCGCTTTGGGCCGTCAAATCGCGATGCACATCGCCGGCACGCCGACCCCGCCACTCGCGCTGCGGGCCGACCAAATCGACCCCGCCGTGGCCGAGCGCGAGAAGGCGATCTTCGCCGACCAAGCGCGCGCCACCGGCAAGCCCGAAAACATCATCGCCAAGATGGTGGAAGGGCGCATGCGCAAGTTCTATGAAGAAGTGGTCTTGCCGCACCAACCCTTCGTCATGGACCCTGAAAAAACCGTCGAAGCCTTCGTCAAAGCCGCCGAAGCGACCGTCGGCGCGCCCATTTCAATCGAAGGTTTTGTGCGCTTCGCTCTTGGCGAGGGTATCCAGAAAGAGGAAACTGACTTCGCCGCCGAAGTCGCCGCCGCAGCGAAAAGCTGAGGGCATCAAAAGAGGGCCGGAACCTATGTCGTCAGCGCCAATCTACCGCCGGGTACTATTGAAGATATCCGGTGAGGCGTTGATGGGTTCCGGCAGTTACGGCCTCGACCTCGCAACGGTCGATCGCATCGCCAGCGAAATCAAAGCGGCCCTCACGATCGGGACCGAGGTTTGCGCCGTCATCGGCGGCGGCAACATCTTTCGCGGTCTGCAAGCCGCCGCCTCCGGCATGGAACGCGCCAGCGCCGACTACATGGGCATGCTCGCGACCGTCATGAACGCGCTCGCCATGCAAAACGCGCTGGAACGCGCAGGCGTGCCCACGCGCGTCCAATCGGCCATTCCCATGACGACCGTGTGCGAACCCTACATCCGCCGCCGCGCCATCCGTCACATGGAAAAGGGCAGGGTGGTGATATTCGCCGCCGGCACCGGCAATCCGTTCTTCACAACCGACACGGCGGCCGCCCTGCGCGCCGCCGAAATGAGCGTCAACGCGCTCATGAAGGGCACGCAGGTTGACGGTGTCTATTCCGCCGACCCGAAAAAAAACCCCAAGGCCGAACGCTACGATCGTTTGGGCTACATGGATGTGCTGTCGCGCGATTTGAAGGTGATGGACGCGTCCGCCGTCTCGCTCGCGCGCGAAAGCGGCATCCCCATCGTTGTCTTCAACATCCACGAAAAGATGAATTTTGTTCGCGTGCTACAGGGTCAAGGCCTCAGCACCGTGATATCGAACTGAGAACGAGCCGGGAATCACACCCCGCTGGAGGATGCGATGGCGCAAAGCAAACCCTTTGACTTGGAAGATCTGCAAAAACGCATGCGAGGCGCCGTTGCGACTCTGAAACACGAATTCTCGGGCCTGCGCACGGGCCGCGCCTCGGTCAGCCTGCTCGATCCGGTGACGGTCGACGCTTACGGCAGCGCCATGCCGCTCAATCAGGTCGCCACCGTCAACGCGCCCGAACCCAGAATGCTCACGGTTCAAGTCTGGGATCGCGGCCTCGCCATCGCGGTCGACAAAGCGATTCGCAGTTCCGGCTTGGGCTTGAACCCTCAGGTCGATGGCCAATTGCTGCGCATCCCGATTCCTCCGCTCACGGAGGATCGCCGCAAGGAATTGTCCAAAATCGGCGCAAAATACAGCGAATCTGCCCGTGTTGCAGTGCGCAATATCAGGCGCGACGGCATGGAACACCTGAAGGCGCTCGAAAAAGAACACCAAATCAGCGAAGACGAACACAAGAAGCAATCTGATAAGGTGCAGAAGGCGACCGACGCGCACATCAAGGAAATCGATGAAGCGTTGGCGGCCAAGGAAAAGGAAATCATGCAGGTGTGAACCACCTCGCGGATTGGGATTGAATGCCGTCAAGCGCCCCGACCTCGTCGACCCACACCCCGCCGCGTCATGTTGCAATCATCATGGACGGCAATGGGCGTTGGGCGAAAGCGCGCCTGCTGCCGCGCGTGATGGGGCACCGGGCGGGTGTCGCGGCCGTACGCACCACGGTCCGCGCCGCCGCCGATCTGGGGATCGAGTATCTGACGCTCTACGGTTTTTCGTCCGAAAACTGGAAACGCCCGGTCACCGAGGTCAACGACCTAATGGGACTGCTGCGCCTCTTCATTCACGATGACCTCGAGGAACTGCACGCAAGCGGCGTGGAGATTCGCATCATCGGCGCCAAGACGCACCTCGCCGGCGACATCATCGAATTGATGGAACATGCGCAGGCGCGCACGCGCGGCAACACCAAACTCAAGCTCGTGATCGCTTTCAACTACGGCGGCCAAGACGAAATCGTCGAAGCGGCGCGCCGCATTGCCGAAGACACCGCCGCGGGCAAGATCGTGCCGCAGGCAGTCGACCGCGAACTCTTCATCACCTATCTCGCGACGGCGGGCATCCCCGATCCCGACCTTGTCATCCGCACCAGCGGCGAGCGGCGCTTGAGCAATTTCTTGATTTGGCAAACCGCCTATTCGGAGTTCGTCTTCACCGACACGCTGTGGCCCGATTTCACCAAGGCGCATCTCGTCGCCGCCCTCGATGAGTTCAAGTCGCGCGACCGGCGTTTCGGCGGGGTCTCGATGACGGCAGGCGCCCGGACGTGATCGCACAGCCGCAGCGCTCTTCACTTTGGCCCCGCATCCTTGCCGCCGCGATTCTCGTGCCTGCCGCGCTTGTGGCGGTCTATGACGGCGGCTGGATTTTGGGCGTGTGGACCACGGCAGCCGGCCTCGCCATGGCGCGCGAATGGGTGCAAATCGTCCATCGCGAAACATTCGGCTGGCGCTTTGCCATGCACGCTGCCGCCCTCGGCTTTTCGCAAACGTTGCTGGCGCTCGGACATTCCGATTGGGCGTTCGCCGCGATTCTGGTCGTGGCGCTTTTGGGCAATGTCGCGGCGCAGCGCCAAGGCGAACGCGGCATTTGGGTGGCTCTCGGCATCGTCTACATCGCGGTGCCTTGCCTTGCTTTCGTGTGGCTCAGGCAAACCGTCCCCGCCGGGTTCTGGACAGTGGTTTGGTTGCTCTGCGTCGTATGGGCAACCGACAGCGTGGCCTATCTCGCCGGCTCCGCGCTTGGCGGCCCGAAGCTCGCGCCCCAAATCTCGCCAAACAAAACCTGGGCTGGCGCCATTGGCGGTCTTGCGGCAGGCGTCGCGGCCACCGCACTCTTGGGCCAGTTCCTTGGTATCACCGCTATTTGGCCTTTGATCGGAGCAGGTCTTGTGTTGTCGTTGCTCACGCAGTGCGGTGATCTGGCGGAATCGATCTTGAAAAGAACCTTTGGCGTCAAGAACGCGTCCGATCTCATTCCTGGCCACGGCGGCGCCTTGGATCGGTTGGACGGCCTGATTTTCGCCACCCTGGGGCTCGCGGCCTACATGGAATACGCCCAGCAATCGCCGCTTATGTGGGCCGTACTGTGAGCGCGCGCGCCGAGCGCAGCGTGACCATCTTGGGTTCGACCGGCTCAGTCGGCGTCAACACCATCGACCTCATCGACCGCCATAACGCGACCGCGCCCGGCACTTACCGCGTCGTCGCCCTGACCGCGAATTCGAATGTCCCTGACCTGGCGGCGCAAGCGCACCGGCTGCACCCTGAATTCGTCGCCGTGGCCGACCCTTCAGCCTACAACGCGCTCAAGGCCGAACTTGGCGGCTCAGGCACACGAATCGCGGCCGGCGCCGCAGCTGTCGAAGAAGCCGCCCTCATGACCGCCGAATGGGTCATGGCCAGTATTGTTGGTGCCGCCGGCCTGGGCCCGACCTTGGCCGCTGTCTCTCGAGGCGCCACGGTGGCATTGGCCAACAAGGAATGCCTGGTTTGCGCCGGCGATCTCTTCATGAGCCAGGTGCGCAAGAGCGGCGCGACGCTGCTTCCCGTAGATTCCGAGCACAACGCGGTCTTTCAGTGTTTCGACCAACGCCAAGCAGCCGCCATTGAGCAAGTGACGCTAACGGCCTCGGGCGGCCCGTTCCGCACATGGACGGCGGAACAGATGGCGAATGTGACCCCCGCGCAAGCCTGCAAGCACCCGAACTACAGCATGGGCGCCAAGATTTCGGTCGATTCTGCAACCTTGATGAACAAAGGGCTCGAATTGATCGAGGCCCACTACCTGTTTGGCACGCCTCCTGAACGGCTAAGCGTGGTCGTTCATCCGCAACAGATCGTGCACGCCTTGGTCGGTTACGTGGATGGAACGGTCTTGGCTCAGCTGGGAAGCCCGGATATGCGCACGCCGATCGCCTATGCCCTTGGCTATCCTGACAGGATTGCCGCGCCCGCGCCGCGCCTCGATCTTGCCAGTCTGGCTCAGCTCACGTTCGAGTCACCCGATCTTGTTCGCTTTCCGTGTCTCGCTTTGGCACAGCGCGCCTTGCGGGCCCTAGGGGGCGCACCTACCATCCTGAACGCAGCCAACGAGGTTGCGGTGGAAGCATTTTTGGCAGGACGAATTGGCTTCAACGACATCGCACCCATCGTGGAGATCACGCTGAATGCCTGCGAGCGCCAAAGCAAGGCGCCCGCCACGATCGAAGAAGCGCTAAGCCTGGACGCCGAGGCGAGAGCCCGCACAACACGTCAGCTACCGAACTAGAATCGAACAAAAAAGCCAATAAAAACCAAGAAAATCGCAACCGGAAACGCAGGAAGAAAACCATGGAAATCCCCACGACAATTCTGGGTTGGGCATATGCAATCGGCGTCGGCGGATTGGGGTTTCTGTTCGTCATCACGCTTGTCGTGTTCGTGCACGAACTCGGACATTTTCTGGCGGCGCGATATTTCGGTGTCCGCGTCGAGAGCTTCTCCATCGGCTTCGGCCGCGCCGTTGCCGGCTTCAAAGACAGCTATGGCACGCACTGGAAAATCGGCTGGTTGCCGCTCGGCGGCTATGTAAAATTCTGGGGCGACGAGAGTGTGTCAAGCACGCCCGACCACGAAAAGCTCGAGCGTGCCTCGGAGGCAGAGCGCGCCGGGTCGTTTCACCACAAGCCGCTTTATCAAAAGGCGATCATCGCGGTCGGCGGCCCCGTCGCGAATTTCATACTCGCGCTTTTCATTCTCTCCGGCATGTATTTGATCTACGGCGATTACGTGGTCTCGCCGCAAATCGGCAGGCTCTTGAAAGGCGCGCCGGCCGAGGCTGCGGGCTTTCAAATCGGCGACACGCTGCTCAGCATCGATGGCGCGAAGATCTACGAGTTCGACGACATCGTTTCGTCGGTCAGCGTGGCGCAGGGGCGCGAATTAGACGTCCTTGTTCGCCGCGGCACCGAGGAAATGTCGCTCAAAGTGACCCCGCAACCCATCGAAAAGCGCGATCCATTCGGCGCCAAAGTGATGGACGCGGGCATTGGCATCGGCCCCGTCACGCCGGGCGATATCAAGGAAATTTCGCCGGGCTCTCCCGCCGAGGCGGCCGGTCTGAAGGCGGGCGACGTTGTTTATGAGGTCGACGGTCGTCCGCTAGAATCGTTTGCCGACGTCGCAAAGGCGATCGCCGACAGTGCGGGGCGTACCATCCATCTGACGGTCTCTCGCGAAGTGGCGAATTCAAAGAAGCCGGGCGAACGAGAAACACTGAAGTTTGAAATCACGCCCAAAGCCGTCGCGTCGACAGCTGCCGGCATGGATCAGACAATTTCCGACTCGACCGGCATCGTTCCGCGCATCCCTGGCGCCCCGAAATCTGTAATTTCTGTAACATTCGGACCCATCGACGCCGTAGAACGGGCGGCAAGTCGCATTCGCTTCATCGTAGTTAAAACACTCAATTTCATCGGCCAGCTGTTGACTGGCACCGGAGACTATCAGCAGTTGTCCGGACCGATCGGAATCGCCAAGGTTTCCGGCCAAGTTCTTCTGGTATTTGGGGTTGTAGCCCTGATCAACCTGGCGGCGGTGTTGTCCGTTAGCATCGGTTTACTTAATCTTTTTCCCATACCGATGCTCGACGGGGGACATCTCCTGTACTATGGCATAGAAGCTGTACGTGGGCGCCCGTTGGGGGAGCGCGCGCAAGAGCTTGGGTTTCAGATTGGCTTCATGCTTGTTGTCAGTCTGATGCTTTTTGCGACTTGGAATGACGTCACAAAGTTCTTAATGTTCTGATTCTGAACGCAGCGACTGACTTGTTGGATGTGCTTGCAGTAACAGTTTTGGCGGCCGCGGGGCGTGATCGAATGACGAAAGTACTAGGAACGGCGTTGGCTCTCTTTGCGGCCATTCTTTTTAGCGCCACATCCGCGACAGCTCAGCAATCGGACGGTCCGGTTGTTCAGCACATCGACGTTCAAGGCAATCAGCGTATCGAGGAATCGACCGTCCTCTCGTACATGGTGCTCCGCGAAGGTCAGGCATATTCTCAGCAACAAGTTGATCAATCCTTAAAGACGCTCTACGGCACCGGCCTGTTCGCCGACGTCCAAATTCTTCAGTCGAACGGCAACGTCACGGTCAAGGTCGTCGAAAACCCGATCATCAATCGCATCGCCTTCGAGGGGAATTCGAAGGTCTCGCAAAAAACGCTCGAAGAAGAAGTGCAGCTTAAGCCGCGCATGGTGTTCACGCGCGCGAAGGTGCAGTCCGACGTCTCGCGCATCATCGAAATTTATCGCCGCTCCGGCCGGTTCGCCGCTCAAGTCGAACCGAAGACCGTGCAGTTGGCACAAAACCGCGTCGACCTCGTGTTCGAAGTCAACGAAGGCCCAACGACCGGCGTCAGCCGCATCATCATCATCGGCAACAAGGAATTCAGCGACTCGACGCTGCGCGACAAGATCGCGACCGGCGAATCGGTGTGGTGGAATTTCCTGCAGTCGAACGACAACTACGATCCCGACCGTCTGACCTTCGATCGCGAACAGCTGCGTCGCTTTTATCTGTCGCAAGGCTATGCGGATTTTCGCGTCATCTCGGCCGTTGCCGAACTCGCGCCCGATCGCAGCGGCTTCTACATCACCTTCACGATCGAAGAAGGCTTGAAGTACAATTTCGGCAAGGTCGAGGTCGACACGAAGCTGAAGGACATTCAGATCGGCGACCTGCAGCAGCTCATCCGCTTTGAAGGCGGCGAGCAGTACAACGCCGAACTGATCGACAAGAGCGTCGACGCCTTGACCTTGGCGGCCGGCACGAAGGGCTATGCCTTCGTCGACATCCGTCCCCGCGTTCGCCGCAATAAGGAAAGCCAAACTGTCGACGTCGTTTTCAAAATCGAAGAAGGCCCGCGCGTCTACATCGAGCGCATCAACATCGTCGGCAACACGCGCACCTTGGACAAGGTCATCCGTCGCGAAGTCCGATTGGTCGAAGGCGACGCGTTTAACCGCGTGCTGATCAACCGCTCGCGCTCGCGCATCCGCGGCCTGGGCTTCTTTAAGAAAGTTGAAATCACGGAAGAGCCCGGCGCGTCGAACGATCGCACGGTTTTGAACGTGGAAGTCGAAGAGCAATCGACCGGCGAATTCTCGGTCAGCGCCGGCTTCTCCTCCGCCGACAACATCGTGGGCGCTGTCAGTCTCACCGAAAAAAACCTGCTCGGCCGCGGTCAATTCCTGCGCCTGCAAGTCTCGATTTCCGGCATTCGTCAGCAAGTCGACCTGCGCTTTACCGAGCCGTACTTCCTCGACCGCAACATGTCGGCCGGCTTCGACCTCTACAACACGCACGCGACCTACGACCAATCGAACTACGAATCGGACATCCGCGGCGTCGGTTTGCGCCTCGGCTTCCCATTGTCGGAATTTGGCCGTCTCGGATTGCGCTACACACTGCGCCAGGATGACATCCGATTGGATACCATCTCTGATGGAAAAACGTATCAGACCGAAGGTGTGACGCTGCTGTCCTTCCTTGGCTACACCTATGCCTACGACGAGAAAGACGATCCGATCGAACCGAAGAACGGATTTGACTTTATGTTCAGCCAGGACCTTGCGGGCCTCGGTGGCGACAAAGAATACGTGAAAACCGAACTCAGCTCGAACTGGTACAAGCGCCTTTGGTTCGACGAACTCGTGCTCAACGTCGCGGCCAGCGCCGGTTACATTGTCGCGTATGGCGATGACACGCTCGAACTGAACGACCGGTTTTACAAAGGTGGTGGATCGTTCCGTGGCTTCAAGACCTCGGGAATTGGTCCAAGAGATATCTCCGAAGGGCCGTCCGTGACACCGATTTCGCTGGGTGGCGAAGCCTATGCCATCGGCACAGTCGAACTCCGGTTCCCGAACTTCCTGCCCGATGAACTTGGCATCAAGACAAGCCTGTTCTCGGACTTCGGAACGGTGGGACTCGTTGCTGACGATGCCGGAACCTGCGTTCTGCGTGCGGATGTTCCGACCCCGAATCCAACGAACATTATCGCCAAATGCATCAAGGACGACTTGTCGCTACGTGCCTCGGCGGGTGTCAGCGTCTATTGGAATTCGCCGTTCGGACCAGTTCGCCTTGATTTCTCCCAAATCTTAAACATAGAAGACTACGACAAAACCGAGACCTTCCGCTTTAGCGCAGGGACGAAGTTTTAGTCTCGCTCCAGGAGTTACATTCACATGAAGACGACAAAGGCCCTTTGGGCCGTTGCCGCATTCGCGGCGACGACATTCGCATTCGCAACACTTGCCGACGCTCAGCCCGTGGCGCCGAAACCGGCCGCCCCCGCAGCCGGCGTCAAGCCAGTGGCCGCCACCGGCAAAGCGCCCGGCGCCATCATTCTGTTCCTTGATCGCGGCACGGTTCTGCGCGCCTCGGCCGTAGGCACCGACATGTACAAACAGGTCGAAGCGCTCGCCAAGAAAATGGAAACCGACTTCGCGCCGGAGAACAAGAAGCTCCAGGCCGATGTCCAGGCGCTGCAGAATCAGGCCGCCGTGCTGTCGCCTGAAGTGCGCCAGCAAAAAGTGAAGGAACTTGAAGGCCGCCGCCAAGCGTTCCAGAAAAAAGTTCAAGACCGTCAGGCCGCCATCCAGGCCGGCCTCGCCAACTCGCGCACGCAAGTTGAAAAGGCGCTTGGGCCCATCCTCGAAAAAATCATGTTGGAACGCAGCGCCAACTTGTTGCTCGACCGCGGCCTTGTCGTTCTCGGCGCCACGGATCTCGATGTCACAACCACCGTCATTCAGCGTCTGAACGTTGCCTTGCCGAAAGTCACGGTAACGCCGGTTGCGCCGAAGGCGGCAGCGGCACCAAAACCTGGCGCCGCGCCCAAGCCCCCCGGCGGCTAGTACAAGCCAAAGCCGAATCGCATTCAGGAAAAGGATCGAGCCCTCGGCTCGGTCCTTTTTCCGTTTGGGCGCCACCGGTGCTCGCGTTCCTTCGTCGCGTCCCCATAAGGTTGCGCTCAACGCCCGAACGCCAACATTGCACCGAGTTACATTGATTTCGTCCCCAAACTGAAGAAAGAAGGTTCCTGTATGTCGGCCCCATGCTTCGGCGAAGGGACGCGAAATTCGATCTTTCTCCAGGAGTCAAAATCAAATGAGGACGACAAAGGTCGCAACGACCCTTGCAGCATTCGCCGTAGCAGTTCTCGCTTTCGGCACGGCCGCCACGGCGCAGCCCGTCGCACCAAAGCCTGCCGCGCCTGCAGCGGTCGCCACCAAGGCGCCGCCGGCAACCATTCTGTTCCTTGACCGCGGCACGGTTCTGCGCGCATCGGCCGTTGGCACAGACATGTACAAACAGGTCGAGTCCCTCGCCAAGAAAATGGAAGCCGACTTCTCGCCGGAAAACAAAAAACTCCAGGCCGACGTTCAGGCGTTCCAGAAACAAGCCACTGTTCTAACGCCGGAGGTTCGACAGCAGAAAGTGAAGGAACTTGAAAACCGCCGCCAAGCGTTCCAGAAAAAGGTTCAGGACCGTCAAGCCGCCATTCAAGCCGGCCTCGCCAATTCGCGCACGCAGGTCGAAAAAGCCCTCGGACCCATCCTCGAGAAAATCATGAATGAGCGCAGCGCTAATTTGCTGCTCGACCGCGGCCTGGTCGTTCTCGGAGCCTCCGCTCTCGATGTAACTCAAGTTGTGATTCAGCGCCTGAATGTCGCCCTGCCGAAGGTCACGGTCACCCCAGTTGCGCCAAAGGTGGCTGCCGCGGCCAAACCGCCGGCCGGCTAACCAAGAACGGAATATCTAGGGGTAGTTGTACCTCTTGAAATTTTCGTGCCGCAGGTTGATAGAGGACCGGGCCCCAGGGGGCCGGTCCTTTATAATCGTGAGCCATGGCCGACCAACGATTCTTCGACAATACCGGTGCATTGACGCTCGATCGCATTGCCGAAATCGCGGGCGCGCGCGTCCTGCGCGATTCCGGTCAACGCACGCTCACAGACTTGGCGTCCCTCGATGCCGCCGGGCCCGATCAGCTGTCTTATTGCGAAAGCGTCAAATTCAAAGGCGCCCTTGAACGCACCCGAGCTGCCGCCGTTTTGGTCGCCGAACCACTCGCTTCTTTTGTGCCGGTAACGTGCACCACGCTTGTCTGCGCAAAACCCGCCGTGGGCTTCGCCAAGGTTGCGCACGCTTTTTACCCGAACCCGGGCTGCTTATGGCCGCTGGCCAAGCCGCCGGTGCATAGCATTGCCCCCAGCGCCCGCGTGGGCGAGGGCGCCGTCATTGGCCCCAACGTTTTCATCGGCGAGGACGTGGAAATAGGCAGGGACTGCGAAATCGCGCCCGGCGCTGTCATCGGGCGCGGCGTCCAAATCGGTCACAACGCCAAAATCGGTCCGCACGTCACCATCAGCCACGCTTTGATCGGCGACCGTTTCACGATTCACAGCGGCAGCAGCATCGGTCAGGACGGCTACGGCTACATCGCGGGCCCCGGCGGACACTTCAAAATTCCGCAGCTGGGCAGGGTCATTATCCAAGATGACGTCGAGATCGGCTCCAATGCGGCCATCGCCCGCGGCACTCTTACCGACACGGTCATCGGCGAGGGCACTAAAATTGATAATCTGGTCCAAATCGGGCACAACACACGCATAGGCCGCCGGTGCATCATCGTTGCGCAGGTCGGATTTTCCGGCAGCGTCACCGTCGAAGACGGCGTGGTCTTCGGCGGACAGGTGGGTATCGCCGATCATTTGACGATCGGCAAAGGCGCCTACATCGCCGGCAAAGCGGGTGTGACGCACACGCTCGAAGGCGGTCGAATTTACGGGGGCTTTCCGGCAAAGCCGGTCGAACAATGGCGGCGCGAAGTCGGCGTCTTGTCACGGCTCGCGAAGGGGAAACGGAACAAGGATGAGCGCGATGGAGGCAAAGACTGAGCTCAAAACCGCCGACACCAAGCGGTTGATGGAGCTCATACCGCATCGCCCGCCGATGCTTCTGATCGACCGCTTGATCGACATCGTACCCGATGTCAGCGCCACGGGCGTCAGAGCCGTCTCGATCAGCGATCCGATTTTTCTGGGTCATTTCCCGGGTCATCCGATCATGCCGGGCGTTCTGATCGTCGAAGCGATGGCGCAAACGGCGGGCGCTCTCATCATGCTCTCCATGTCGGCGAGCGCGGCAGACAAACTCGTCTACTTCATGTCGATCGACCGCGCGCGCTTCCGCCGTCCGGTGACGCCGGGCGACCTATTGATGATTCCGGTAAAGTTGCAACGTGCGCGCAAGCCCGTCTGGCGCTTCACCGGCGAAGCCTATGTCGACGGCAAGCTTTGCGCCGAGGCCGAATACAGTGCGATGATCATGGACAAAAACGGAAAGCCGGCGAACAGAGATGACTAAGATACACCCGACCGCGGTCGTAGACCCCGGCGCCAAGCTTCATGCCTCCGTCGAGATCGGCCCCTTTTGCGTTATCGGTCCGCACGTCACGGTCGGCGAGAATGTTCGCCTGATCAATCATGTCTGCCTCGACGGCCGCACAAGCATCGGCAAGGGCACCGTGATCTATCCGTTCGCATCCCTCGGCCAGCCGCCGCAAGTGTTGGGCTATAGCGGCGAGGACACCGAACTCATCGTCGGCGAAAACAATATCATTCGCGAGCACATGACGATGAACCCCGGCACGCCCAAGGGCGGCGGCGTCACACGCGTCGGCAACAACTGCATGTTCATGGCCGACAGTCACGTCGCGCACGATTGTCAGGTCGGCAGCAATTGCGTATTCGCCAACAACGCCATGATCGGCGGCCACGTCGTCGTCGACGATTTCGTATGGCTCGGCGGCGGCGCGGCGGTCCACCAATACAGCCGCATCGGCAAGCACGCCTTCGTCGGCGGCATGGCCGGACTCGAAGGTGACCTTATTCCGTACGGCTCCGTCATGGGCAATCGCGCCTATCTCGCCGGGTTAAACTTGGTCGGCTTGAAGCGCCGCGGCTTTACCCGCGACCAGATTCACGAATTGCGCAACGCGTATCGTTTGCTCTTCGCGCAAGAAGGCACGTTTCAGGAGCGCCTGGCCGACGTCGCCGAGCTTTTCGCCAACAACGCGGAAGTCATGGAAATCGTCAACTTCATTCGCGGCGGCGGCAATCGCCCGCTTTGCATGCCCAACCGCGAGACCCGCACCGAATCCGCGTGACGGCAGCACTTCCGAAGTTGGGCATCGTGGCCGGCGCCGGCGAACTACCGCTGCAAATCGCACGTGCCTGCGAGCGGAGCGGCCGCGCCTTCCACGTAGTCGCAATCGACGAATTCGCAGCGCCCGTGCCGCAAACCATGCCGCACGCGCGCCACAAAATCAGCAAGCTTGGCGCCAGTCTCAAAACGCTGAAGCGCACGGGATGCAAAGACGTGGTGTTCGCCGGCAAGTTCGAGCGCCCGCACGGGCGGGTCAAACTTCGTCCCGACTGGGGCGGTATCGTTTTTCTCGTTCGCTACTTGGCGCCGCTGGGACGTAGTGACGACAGTCTCCACCGCGCCTTTGCGCACTTTCTCTCGCGACACGCTTTTCGCGTCGTCTCGCCGTTGGACGCGGACCCCGATCTGGCAGCGCGCAAAGGCTGCCTCACCGCGCATGAGCCCACGCCGCAGCAACGGTCGACATTCGCCGGCGCGCTGCGCCTTGCCAAATCCCACGGCGCAACCGATGAGGGCCAAGCCATCGTCGTCGCGGATGGCGAAATAATCGCGCGCGAAGGACGCACCGGCACGGACGCCATGCTTGCGGCGCTCCCTCATCTCGCTAACAGAAACGCCATCCTGGTCAAAGCCATGAAACCCAACCAACTTTCCACCATCGATCCGCCCGCGATCGGCGAGAGCACGGTCGTCAACGCCGCCAAGGCGGGACTCTCGGGAATACTGGTTGAGGCCGGACGCAGCGTCATCGTTGACGAGCCGCGCGTGCGCCTGCGCGGCGATGAACTGGGAGTGTTTGTCTTCGCAGATGTGGCGGACGGATTATGAGCGCGCTTCAAACCACGGACCATCCCCCCACGATCATGCTTGTCGCGGGAGAACCCTCCGGCGACGCATTGGGCGGCCAACTGATCGAAGCCTTGAACATATTGACGGCCGGAAAAGCGCGCATCGTCGGCGTCGGGGGACCGCTAATGCGCGCGGCTGGACTGCAGAGTCTGTTCTCGCTCGACGACACGTCGGTGATGGGCCTGCGCGAAGTGGCGCCGCGCATCCCGCGCATTCTGGCGCGCGTGCGCCAGGCTGCTGACTTCGCCGTCAAGACGCGTCCCGACATCTCTGTGATGATCGACAGTCCCGATTTCACGCACCGCGTCGCCAAACGCATTCGCCGTCTAGCCCCCGATCTGCGGGTCGTCAGCTACGTCGCGCCGCAAGTCTGGGCCACACGCCCGCGGCGCGCGCAGAAAATGGCCGCCTACTTCGACCACGTGCTCTGCTTGCTGCCCTTCGAAGTGCCGTTCTTTTCGAACGCCGGCCTCAAGGCCACCTTCGTTGGACATCCGGTCGTCGAACGCGCGCCCGCCGCCGGCTTGGGCCCAGAGTTTCGAACCCGGCACGGTCTGAGCGCCGGTCAGCGCGTGCTCGTTCTTTTGCCGGGCAGCAGGCTCAACGAGATCCGCTTTCTTTGGCCCGTGTTTCGCTCGGCGATCGAGAAAACCGAAGCCGCCGTCGGACCGCTGACGGTGGTCGTACCAACCGTGAAAAACGTCGCGGCGCGCGTGCGCAAGCTGGTTGCCGAATGGAACCGGCCGGTGATTGTCGTTGAAGATCAAAAGGAAAAATTCGCAGCCTTCGAAGCCGCCGACGTGGCGCTCGCGGCGTCCGGCACCGTGTCGACGGAGCTTGCGCTGTTCGCCACGCCGATGGTTATCGGCTATCGCCTCGGCGCTCTCACGGCAATGATCGCAAGACCGTTCGTCCGGGTGAAGTTCATCACGCTCGTGAACCTGATCTTACAGCGCAAGGCGATCCCGGAATTCGTGCAAGAGGACTGCACGCCCGATAACCTCTCGGCCGAGCTGACGCAACTGCTCACCAACTCATCGGCCCGCGTGGCGCAAGTCACGGCGTCCACCGAAGCGATCAAGGCGCTGGGTCTGGGGGACGAGAAGCCCAGCATGCGCGCCGCGCGCGCGATTTTGACGCTGCTGCGCGAACCCAAACAAGATCGCAAAACAAAAAAGGCGGCACCCGCAAGCGCCGCCTTGAAAAGCAATTGAGAAGACTGTCTAGCGCTTGTGCAGCGGCTGATAGTCCCGCTGCGGCGCGCCGATATAAAGCTGCCGCGGCCGGCCGATCTTCTGGCTTGGGTCTTCGATCATCTCGGCCCACTGCGCGATCCAACCGACCGTACGCGCGAGCGCAAACAAGGCCGTGAACATCGATGTCGGGAAGCCGAGCGCTTTCAGCGTGATGCCCGAATAGAAATCGATGTTCGGATAGAGCTTTTTCTCGATGAAATACGGGTCGCTGAGCGCGATCCGTTCAAGCTCCATCGCCACCTGCAGCAATGGATCGTTGCGGATGCCCAATTCGTCGAGCACCTCGTGACACGTCTGCTGCATGACCTTCGCGCGGGGATCGTAGTTCTTGTAAACGCGATGCCCAAAGCCCATCAGACGGAAGCCCGAGTTCTTGTCCTTGGCCCGTGCCACGTATTCCGGAATGCGCTTCACGTCGCCGATCTCTTCGAGCATTTTGAGCGCCGCTTCGTTGGCGCCGCCATGCGCCGGCCCCCACAAACACGCGATGCCCGCCGCGATGCATGCGAACGGATTGGCGCCCGACGAGCCGGCCAAGCGGACGGTCGAAGTCGAAGCGTTCTGTTCGTGGTCGGCATGCAAGATAAAGATGCGGTCGAGCGCGCGCGCCAGAATCGGGTTCGGCTTGTAATCTTCCGCCGGCACCGCAAAGCACATACGCAAGAAATTTTCCGAATAGTTCAAATCGTTGCGCGGATACACGAACGGCTGACCGATCGAATATTTGTACGCCATCGCCGCAATCGTCGGCATCTTGGCGATCATGCGATGGCTGGCGATCGTGCGCTGTTGCGGGTCGTTGATGTCGGTCGAGTCGTGATAGAACGCCGACAAGGCACCGACCACGCCGCACATCACAGCCATCGGATGCGCGTCCCGGCGGAAGCCGCGGAAGAATTGGCTGATCTGTTCGTGCACCATCGTGTGGCGCGTAATCTGACCGCGAAACGTCTTCAACTGGTCCGGCGACGGCAGATCGCCGTGCAGCAGCAAATAGCAAACTTCGATGAAGTCGCTGTGCTCGGCCAACTGATCGATCGGATAACCGCGATAGAGCAGAATACCCTCATCGCCGTCGATATAAGTGATGCCGCTTTCGCAGCTCGCCGTCGCCGTGAAGCCGGGATCGTAAGTGAACAGGTTGGCTTCGGCGTAGAGCTTGCGAATATCGACCACGTCGGGTCCGACCGACCCGCGTGACACAGGAAGTTCGACGCTTTTATTGCCGTAGACGAGGGTCGCCTTGCCGGCTGGCTTGGATGCAAATGAGGGCTTGGACATGGGAATCTCCGAAGCTCGAGGCGCGGGTCTATGAAAATGACTCCGCTATTGTGCACCGCAATATATTCAATTGAGTATACGCAGCGCAAACGGCCATTTACCAAACAGGCGACCCATCCCCACCCCTCAGGTGGAGGCAAAATCGCGGATTCGAGCCAAAGACTCGTCGCGACCCAACACCAAAAGCACGTCATAAATGCCAGGTGACGTGCTCCGACCTGTTAACGCCGCACGCAAAGGTTGCGCAATCGCCCCGAGTTTTACCGCGTTTTTCTCCGCAATTGCTTTTGCCACGGTGTCCAGGGTCTCGGCATCCCACGCCGCGCCTTCGAACGCTTGGAGAAGCTGTTCTAGAATCGCGCGCGCCGTAGGTGTCAGAATTTTCAGCGCCTTATCGTCGAGCTTCAACGGGCGCTTGGCCGTCAGAAAATAAACGCTGTCGGCAAGCTCGACCAACGTTTTGGCGCGCTCTTTAAGCCCGGGCATCGCCGCAATCAGCTTGCGGCGTGTCTCATCGTCGACGTCATGCCCGCGCGCCCGAATGAGTGGAATGGTCAGATCCGCCAACCCCTCGTCCGAGGCCACCCGCATATAGTGTCCGTTCAAATTGTCGAGTTTCTTGAAATCGACGCGGGCCGGCGATCGCCCGATGCTCTCCAGATTGAACCACTCAATAGCCTGCGCCGTCGAAATCGTCTCGTCGTCGCCATGGCTCCAGCCGAGACGCAAAAGATAGTTTCGCATAGCCTCGGGCAGATAACCCAAATCCTTGTACTCGTGGATACCCAGCGCGCCATGCCGCTTCGAGAGCTTTTGGCCGTCCTCGCCGTGCATAAGCGGCAAGTGCGCGTAAGTTGGCTCGGGCCATCCCATGGCATCGATGATTTGCCGCTGACGCGCGGCGTTCGTCAGATGATCGTCGCCGCGGATGATGTGAGTGACGCCCATATCGAAATCGTCCACGACGACCGACAGCATGTAAGTGGGGTTTCCGTCCGAGCGCAGCAGAATAAAGTCATCAAGCACATCGTTCGAAAATCGCACGTCGCCTTGCACCTTGTCGCGAATGACGGTCTCGCCCGATTGCGGCGCCTTGATGCGCACGACCGGCGGCACGTTCGGCCGCAGATCGGAAGCCGGTCGGTCGCGCCAACGCCCATCATAGCGAATGGGCTTGCCGGCGGCGCGTTGCGCCTCGCGCATCGCCTCGAGATCCTCCGGCGAAGCATAGCAATGATAGGCGCGCCCCTGCGCCAGCAACTGCTTGGCAACCTCGGCATGCCGCTCGGCGCGGGCGAATTGATAGACGATCTCGTCGTCCCAATTCAGCCCCAGCCACTGCAGACCTTCGATGATGGCATCGATGGCCGCACTGGTCGAACGCTGGCGGTCGGTGTCTTCGATCCGCAGACGGAACGTGCCGCCATGCCGCCGCGAGTAAAGCCAGTTGAACAACGCGGTGCGCGCGCCGCCAATGTGCAGAAAGCCGGTGGGGGAGGGCGCAAAGCGCGTGACGATTTTCATGAGAAGATTGGACTTTGTTCTGGTTATTGATTTGAGTTGGCACGCGAACCGGAAGGCTCGCAGTCGCGCCGATCCTTAGCACGAGGACTGCCCGTGGGCGAGGCCACAGACGCCACCGAAAACAAGACATTCCGCCGATGGCAATGGCGCGAAGTCGCACGTCTTGCGAGGGACGCACTCGTCGCGATTCCCGACGTAATTGGTGCGGGATGGCGTCGCGACGCGGGTCGGCGCGTTCTCTTCGTTCCGGTGCTGCTCGGGCTTGGCATCGGCGTCTACTTTGCCCTGCCGTTCGAACCACCCCTTTGGCTGGTGCCTGGCGCCGCTGCAATCGTAGTCGCTTGGATTGCCTACAGACGCACGGCAGGCGCTTCAAACATAACCGCTGCCCTTGGCGCCTGCGCTGCGATCGCCGCGGGGTTCGCGCTCGCTGTCGTGCGTGCCCAATCGAACGATGTCGATGTTCTGCGCCATGAGACCAAGACCGTGTCGATCATAGGCCGCGTCACCGACCTCGAACCCACCGATCGCGGGCGCACGCGAATATTGCTCACGGTCTATTCGATCGAGCCGCGGTTACGCGAAAAGGCACCAACGCG
>JAIOQG010000043.1 GCA_021413465.1 Alphaproteobacteria bacterium
GCAAGCCCCGCCGCACCCGCAACCACGCGCTCGCTCAAATTCGCCTTGGCGATGATCCACCCGCCAAATGCCGCCGCGAGCGCCGCCACGCCCACGCATGCCGTCAGCGTCGTCCACACGATCGTCACCACATCGCCCTTCATCAGCAACCCCATGCCGTCGGGCGACAGGCAAAACATGAACGGCACCAGGAAAGCCGGCATGCAATATTTCCACGCCTGCATCATCGTCGCGAAAGGCTCGCCCCGCGTGATCGCGGCCGCCGCAAACGGTGCCAGCGCGGTGGGCGGCGAAACGTCGGCGAGCACCGCGTAGTAGAACAAAAACATGTGCGCCGCCGCCTCGGGCACGCCGACATCGCGCAACGCCGGCACCAACATGACGGCGGCAATGATGTATGACGCCGTCACCGGAACGGCAGTTCCCAATATCCACATGGCGAGCGCCGCAAATACAATCGTCAAAAACAAACTGCCGCCGCCGAACTCAACAATCAGGCCGGAAATATTGAGGCCGAGTCCCGTCAATGTGATCACCGACACGATAATGCCGGCGCACGCGCATGTCGCCGCCACGCCGATAACATTCTTGGCGCCATCGATCAGCGCCTCGCTCATGCGCAAAGCAGCATCATCGACCGCAAGCCCTTCGCGTCGCGCGCCCAACCACATCGCGCCGCCATAGACCGTCGCAACCGCTATTCCCAGAAACACCGCGGCCGATAACCGCTCGCCGAAGATCATCGCCAAACCGATGGCGGCCGCCCCGGCCTCGACACCCGGCAGCAACGCCAGCCGCGCCCGTGCATCGACCAAGCTCAACGCAAAGCCGAGCGATATCGACCAAAACACCGCCATGAATGCGCTCATGCCGGTGGCAAGCAGCACCGCAATCGCGCCGAGCGAGATGAAGTGATAGCCCTGCCGCTTCGTCAGCGCCCACACCGAGGCATCGCTCGTCTTCACTGGCTTGACGCCCAGCCGCCGCGCGTCTGCCTCCACCATCAGCCAACACGAAAGATAGTAAAGCAGCGTCGGAATCGTCGCCATGACCAGCACGTCGAGATACGACACCTGCAAGTACTCGGCGATGATAAAGGCCGCAGCCCCCAAGGTCGGCGGCGACAACAACGCCCCAATCCCCGCCGCCGACAACAACCCGCCCGCCACATTCGCCGGATAACCCGATCGCTTCAACATCGGCCACGACAACGTCGCCAGCGTGACAGTCGTCGCAACCCCGCTACCTGAAACCGTGCCGAGCAAAAAACCCGACGCCACCGCGGCGCGCCCAGGTGCGGACGCACTCGGCGTCTTGCCGAACAGCGCAAACGACCATTCGATGAAGAACGTACCGGCACCGCTCTTCGCCAACACAGCGCCGTAGATCGTGAACAAAATGATGAACGTCGCCGCAACGTCGAGCGGTGTCGAAAAAACACCCTCGAGCGTCAAGTAATTCTGACCGACAAGGCGCGCGATCGAATAGCCGCGATGGTCGAGGGGCTCCGGCATATAAGGCCCGGCCAACGCATAGCCCAAGAATACGATCGTCACGAACGGCAGCACCCATCCCGTCGTGCGCCGCGTCGCCTCCAGCACGCACAGAATAAGCCCAGCGCCCAGCCACACCTCGATCTCAAGCGGCCGCGTCGCGCGCGTCTTGACCTCTTCGATATGCGTTGCGAGATAAATCAGCGCCGCCGCGCCGATCAGCGCCAAAAGCCAATCGACGAGCCAAACCCGGTCGCGATGTTTCGACTTCTCCCACGCCGGATAAAGCAAGAATGCCAGCGTTAGCACCAACCCCAGAAACGCGGCACGATAGACCGTGGTGCCGATCGAATACTGCGTCCAATAAAGCGCCAGCGCCGCCAGCACCAACGCAAGCGCCGACGCCGCCCACGCCATCCTCCCGCGCAACTTGCGCGTCGGCTGTTCGTCGCTGACGATAAGATCGTTCGCGGGCGCCGGCGTCACTTGATCGCGCCGCGCGCCTTATAGAAAGCCAGGGCCGCTGGATGAAATTCTATGCCCGTCTTCGCCGAAGCGACGGCCAGCGACAGAGTCTTCGCATCGGGATGAATTTTTTGCGCCTCGGCCAGATTGTCGAAGATGCCCTTGAGAATTTTCTCGACCGTCGCCGCCTTCATGTCCGCGCTGACGAACATGATGTTTGAAACCCCAAGCCCCGGCACGTCCGACGGCGTGCCCGCATAAACCGTCTTCGGCATCGTGAACCCGCGGTAAAGCGCCGGGTACTTCGCATTGAGCTTGGGCAACAGATTGCCCGTCGGTATGAACACGACCTTGATGTTCCCGGTCGTCACCAAATCGGTGATTGCCGAGGTCGGCAAGCCGCCGATCCAAAACATCGCGTCGATTTTGCCGTCCTTCAGCGCCGCCGTCGATTCCGCTACGCTCAGATTGTCGCGTATGACATCCTTCATCGGATTGAGCCCGCCGGCTTCAAGAATGCGATCGGCGATCGCCTCCGTGCTCGACCCGGCTGAACCGACGGAAATGCGCTTGCCCTTCATCTGCGCCACGGTCGCGATCTTCGCCTCGCCGCGTGACAGCACATGGACGAAGCTGTCGTAGAGCACCGCGATCGCCTGAATCTTCTGCGGACCGGTGTCTTTGTAGGCGCCGACGCCCTTCACCGCATCGAGCGCCGAATCGATCGTCGAGAACCCGATATCGGCATCGCCGGCGCCAACCAGCTTCACATTATCGACCGACCCGCCCGTCACTTCCGCCGTAACCTGCATACCCGGAACGTGCGCCGACAAAAGCCGCGCGATTCCGCCGCCATAGGGGTAATAGACGCCCCCCGTGCCGCCGGTCGCGATCGACAGCCGCAGCTTCTCCGCTGCGATGCCCGTCCCTGCCGCCAGAATGGTCACCAGTACGGCGGCTACGATGGTCTTCAAGGTCATGATGATGTTCCGGCCCAAGGATCGAAGGCGGCAGGACTTTGCCAAGCCTTTGCGGCGGGAGCAAATCTTCATTATGACGCGTGGCAAATGATCAAAATCACCGACACGATCTCCATCCATCCCGACGAAATCCGCGAGACTTTCGTTCGCTCTTCGGGCCCCGGCGGCCAAAACGTCAACAAGCTCTCGACCGCAGTCGAACTACGCTTCGACGTCCGTGGCTCGCGCAGCCTGCCCGACGACGTCTCGATCCGCCTGCAAAAGCTCTCAGGCCGCCGCTTGACGAAAGACGGCATCCTGGTCATCGAAGCCCAAAGCCACCGCACCCAAGACCGCAACCGTGCCGACGCCCTCGCAAAGCTTGTAGCCCTTATTCGTGAAGCCTCTGTCGCCCCCAAACCGCGCAAAAAGACCAAACCCTCGCGTGCCGCGCGCGCCGAAAGGGTGGAACACAAGGTGCACCGCGGCAAGGTCAAACGCCAACGCAGCGGCAAACCCGACCTCGATTAGCCGCTCGCTGCGCGTTAGAGTGCTACCTGCAAACACGGAGCGCAGCGCCATGACCACCTCCACCGATTTTCTGGTTAGTCGAAAAAACTTGCACGAGTCCAAACTCGTCGAGACCCAACTCGGCCCGCTCAAGCCCGGTCAGGCGCTTCTTAAGATCGATCAATTCGCCTTCACCGCCAACAACGTGACCTACGGCGCATTCGGCGATGCCATGATGTATTGGAACTTTTTCCCGGCACCCGAAGGCTGGGGCCGTATACCGGTCTGGGGTTTCGGCGATGTCGTCGAATCGACAGTCGAAGGCGTGAAACCGGGCGAACGCGTGTACGGCTACTTTCCGATGTCGACGCATGTGGTGATGCAACCTTCCCGCATTTCGCCTGCCGGCTTTTCGGACGCCGCTGACCACCGGCAAAAAATGGCTGCCATCTACAACAACTACCTGCGCACCGCGACCGATCCCGGCTACGACAAAAAACGCGAAACCGAGCAGGCGCTGCTACGCCCGCTGTTCATGACGTCGTTCTTCATCGACGATCTGCTGGCCGACAACGACTTCTTCGGCGCCCGCGAAGTCGTTCTTTCAAGTGCCTCCAGTAAAACCTCGCTCGGCTTGGCTCACCTTCTCCACGCCAATCGCCGCGGCCAGGTCGGCGTTGTTGGCTTGACGTCGAAATCGAACGCAGGCTTCGTCGAGGCGACCAAATACTACGATCGCGTGGTCACGTATGACGCCATCGCTCAAAGCCCGAACGACACCACCGCCGTCTACGTCGACATGGCCGGCAGCGGTGAGGTGCGCGCCGCCGTCCATCAGCACTGGAACGAGAAATTGAAGTACAGCTGCTCGGTCGGCGCCACCCACTGGGACCAAATGGCCGCGGGCGCTAAACTTCCCGGCCCAAGGCCCGCGATGTTCTTCGCCCCCGACCAAATCAAAAAGCGCAGCCAAGACTGGGGACCGGGCGGCATCGAACGCCGCACCGGCGAAGCTTGGATGAAATTCATCCCCACCGTCGATCGCTGGATGAAGATCGTCAAAGGCTCAGGCCGCGTTGAAGTCGACCGCGTCTACCGCGAAATGGTCGACGGCAAGGGAAAGCCCGAACAAGGGCACATCCTGTCGCTATAGGAGCGCCGCATGCGTTGGCTGGCTGCAATCGCGCTCGCTGCAGCGAGTTGGGCGGCGCTCGCCCAACCGGCGCAGCAAACCGTCGTCAACGTGCTCGACACCAACGTGCTGAACGTTTTGGAAGACACCGGGTTCAGCCTATCGGAAACGCTCGGCGGAACCAAGAACACGCTGACCGCCGACCTCTACAGATCGAACCCGCTCTACCGCAACCTTGCCGACGTGATCGGCAAACCGCTCGTGCACAACGCCAACACCGATCAATTGCCGACAGCGATCCCACCCGGCTCCGGCGACATTCCCGACATGGTTCGCCTGATCCGCAATTTCGAAGACAAGGGCAAACGCTCGGAGAAGGACACGAAGGGCGGCTACTTCATCCGCCACCTTTCGAACAATTCCCAATATCCCTACGCGGTCGAATTTGACGGCGACGAACCGCGTCATTTCGACCAACGCTGGCTGAACTCGACGTTCGGCGCCATGAAACTGATCGGCATCGTCAACCGCATGGACCGTGTCGATTTCGATTCCACCAGCTGCGGCGAGGTACGCTTCGTCTACCGCCTGTCGTATCGGACGCCGAAGTCGAGCTCGTCGCTGCCGTTCTTTCTAAACGTCGTCAAAACCTATCCCAAACAAACAGATTGCGCGCCCTTCGCGCGGCGTTGGCAAAGCGCACAAACGGCGGCAACGCTAGCCAACACGACGCTCAAGGACCTGACGTTCAAGCAAGTCGAACTGAACTTCCAATCGCTGCGCTTCACCTCGGGCTACATGCACGACTTCGGCGGCCAAGCGATGTACATGCAGCGCATTTTCCGCCTGAACGGCGGCAAGCTGGAACCCGTCGCGCTTGAGAACACGCCCGACGTGCTCGCCGTCGAACGCAATTCCGCGCTCATGACCCGCTTCGTCGACTACCTGAAGCAAGGCGACCGTCTCGCCCGCCTCGACAACGGCACGTTGGTGATTGATTTCGATCCCGCATTCTTGACCAAACTCGCAGTCTCCTGGTCGACGCTCGGCCGCGCCCGCACTGCGAACAAACCCTATTCGCGTCTGTTCCAAGGCAAGCGCGCGCTGCTCGAATCGATCGACATCTCAAAGCTCAAATTCATCAAATCGCATGACGCGCTGGTGGAGCGACTGAACAACCTCACCTGCATGGGCTGCCACCAATCGGGCGGTACGGCGGGCTTCCATCTCTTGGGCTATGCGGACGAGAAATACTCGCACCATTTCAACCGGCAACAATCGCCGCTCTCGCCGCATGCCTATGCGGAACAATTCCGCCGCCACGCCTATGTTGAAGCTTTGGCCGCCGGTCGCGCGCCTAACTCGTTCCGCCCCCACTCGAATTTCCCGGAAGCCGTGTGGCCGGTCGCCGGAGAGACCGTTAGATTTCATCCCGCAATGCTGGGCCAATCGTGCACGACGCCAGCGGCCTTTTCCGGCGCACCGGTCTGCGCGCCCGTCGACGGTCGAACGACGACGTGTGAACGCTCGGTGACGTCAAAGACACAGAACGTGCTTTTCGGCGAGTGTGTGGTGAAGGGCAGTCGCGCTTTCGCGGGCGCAGCGTGCTGGCGCGGCGAAGTGTCGGAGGTCGCGGCACTGCCGCAAGATCGCGGCCCCATCCCGTCGTACAATCTGTTCGCGTTTCAGGACAAATGGAAATTCGGCGGCTCGCTCTACAACGCAGGCGAAACGCAAGGCCTCAAATGCGTGCTGCCACAAAGCGGCGCACCGCTCGGCCGCACGAGCCGCGCCTGCAGCCTCGCAGAGGAAAATTTCACGGGCGTCGACCCACGCTCAAGGATTCCGTCCGAGCTATGCGCCAATCAAGGCGGAAACGGCTTCGACCTCTGTGCCGCGACCGGCAATTCCGGCGCCTGTCTCGAAGCGCGCGTCGTGCGCGGCATGCTCGATGCCTGCTCGCCGGGGCGCGGCTGCCGCGAGGACTACATTTGTCAGAAGCTCCCCGACTACGACAAAATTAAAGCGAGCGACTACGCCAACACCAAAAACGGCCGTCGCGTGAACCAATCCTCCCCGGACAAGATCAACAGCGATGCAATCAGCAGCCTGCACGCCGCCGAAGTCGGCTTTTGCGTGCCAACCTACTTCCTCTTCAACATGCGCCTGGACGGACACCCAAGCCCTGTGACGGGCCAGCCCCCCGGCACGCCGAGGATCGATCGAACTCAGCCGATTCGCGGCTATCGGTAATTGAGTTCAAGCGCCAAAAAAATTTGAACCACCAAGTACACGACGAACGCCAAGATGCTCGTCGTGCCCTAGGTGGTTCAATTCTACTTCTTTTTCTTCGCGCCTTCGCGCGCGCCGATCTTCTTTTTTTCGTCGCGCACGAAATGATCCGCCACGATCTGCGCGATTGCCATCGTCACGCGCTTGCCGGTCGGAATATGCAAAAACTCATTCGGCCCATGCGCGTTCGACTTCGGCCCGAGGACGCCCGTAATGACGAACTGAGTCTCGGGAAATTTCTCGCCCAGCATGCCCATGAACGGAATCGTTCCACCCTCACCCATATAGGCGACGGGTTTGCCGAAAGCCATTTCCGACGCCCGCGCCACCGACGCTTCGAGCCACGGCGCCAGGACCGGCGCATTCCAGCCCGAACTGCCGCGCTCAAATTCGACCTTCACCTCGGCATTGTAGGGTGGCTTCTTCGTCAACAGCTTCTCGACCAGCGCCATCGCTTTCGCGGCATCGAGCGTCGGCGGCCACCGAAACGAGAGCTTTAAGGTCGTATACGGCAACAGCACGTTGCCTGCATCGGCCGAAGGCGTCAGACCATCCGCACCGATGACGGCAAGCTGCGGCCGCCACGTGCGATTGAGCACCAACTCGGTCAGATCGTCGCCCATCGGCAGCGTACCGCCGGCAAGCGGCAACTTGGCATAGACTTCCGGCCCCAACACCTTGGCTGCGGCGCGCGCCTGTTCGATGCGCTGCTTGGGAACCTGCACATAAAGCTCGTCCGGAAGAATTCGCCCCGTCGCCTCGTCCTCGATCCGCGACAGCAATTGGCGCGCGATGCGAAAACTTGACGGCACAATCCCCGACGCATCGCCCGAATGCACGCCTTCGGTAAGCACGCGCACCGTCATCGTGCCGACGCCATTGCCGCGCAGCGACGTGGTCAACCACAGCTGATCGTAATTGCCGCAACCCGAATCCAAACACACGACCAGCGACGGCTTGCCGATGCGCTTCGCCAGATGATCGATGTAAAAGGGCAGGTCGTAACTACCATCATCCGCGCCGCCGCGCCCGTAGAGCTTGTCGCCCTTCATCACCGGCGTCCATGGCCCGAACCCGTCCCACCAGCCCTTCATCTCCGGCTGCTTGTCGAGATGGCCGTAGAGCAACACCGTATCTTTGCCCTTGCCCGGGATCTCGATGAAAATCACCGGCGTTCGCCCCTTCAACCGCACGACTTCAAGCGTCGCCCCCGGCAACGAAGACAGCCGCGCTCGCGCCCAAGCCTCCATAAGCTTGACCGCATCGTCCATGTAACCGTGTGCCGCCCAGTCCTTGTCGTAGGCCGGCGATTTGTTGGGAATGCGGATGTACTCGGTGATCGACGGAACGATCGCGTCGTCCCAAACCTTGCCGACGAACTTCTTGAGACGCGCGCCGTCGAGCATCGGACTACTTCCTCACGACGAACGGCAAAGACGACGACAACCCACCATCGACTGCGTATGCCTGACCGTTCACGTATGAGGCCTCGTCCGACGCCAGAAACAACGCCATCGCCGCAATCTCTTCGGGATTGCCGTAACGCGCGGTAGGATTGAGTTGCCCGATCTTGCCTTCATTGCCGCGTGCCCGCGCCCCGTCGAAGATCACTTTCGTCATGCCGGTCTCGATCAGACCCGGGCAAATCGCATTCACGCGCACGCCCGTGCCGTAAAGTTCGTTCGCCGCCGTCTGCACCAGTGAAATCACGCCGGCCTTCGACGCCGAATAAGGCGTCGGCCCGGCATTGGCGCGAAGCCCTGCAACCGAGGCCGTGCAGACGATCGAGCCTTTTTTCTGCGCAATCATATGCGGCACGACGTGTTTGATCGCCAAAAACGGCCCAATCAAATTGACGCGCAAGATTTCCTGCCACTGCTCGACGGTCTGCTCGACGATCGGCACATACCCGCCCGAGATCCCGGCATTGGCATAGATCGCATCGATCCCGCCCAGTTCATTGAGCGCCCGCGCCACGTAGGCCTTCACATCCGCCTCGACACCCGCATCGCCCGTCATACCGACGGCCCGGCCGCCCGCCTTCGTGATCGTTTCGACCGTTTCGTGCACCGCCTCACTCTTGTCGACGCACAGCACGAACGCGCCTTCGCGCGCAAACGCCATCGCCGAAGCGCGCCCGATACCCGAACCCGCGCCGGTTACGACCGCTCGCTTGCCTGAAAGTCGACCCATAAATAAGTGTTCCTTAGCGGTAGTCGTTGTTGATCGCGTCGAGCGCCTTAGCGCCCGGGCAAAGCTCCTTCGCACCAAGCCGGTTGAGCGGCGTGTCCACGGTGCGCAAAAACGCGTGCATGTCGCGCGGGTTGGGATCGAGATAGAGCAACCCCGTCGCCAACTCACCCTTCTCGTGGTGCTGCTGCAAGTAATTCATGGCCGCAACCCGATTCGTCGGATCGTACTCTTCGTGAATTTTGTGCAGCCGGATGATCGAGCCGTCGTGCTGTTCGACGTCCTGAACCGAACCCGGGGCATAGTCGACCGTGATCTCGGCGCGACTTTCGATGAAGTCGAGGCTGTTCACCGCCTCATTGTGCTCGCGCACGAAGTCGAAACTCTTGGTCGAGCCCGGATGATTGTTGAACGCCACGCAAGGGCTGATCACGTCGATGAACGCCGGCCCGTTATGCGCGATCGCCGCTTTGATAAGCGGCACCAGCTGCCCCTTGTCGCCCGAGAACGATCGCCCGACCAACGTCGCGCCAGCCATCAACGCCATGCCGACCAGGTCGATCGGCGAATCGTTATTCGTACCGCCGGCCTTTGACTTCGAACCGCGATCGGCGGTCGCCGAGAACTGCCCCTTGGTCAAGCCGTACACGCCGTTGTTTTCGGTGATGTACACCATATTGACGCCGCGCCGCACGCAGTGGACGAACTGGCCAAGCCCGATCGAAGCACTGTCGCCGTCGCCCGAAATGCCCAGATAAATCAAATTGCGATTGGCGAGATTAGCCCCCGTAAGAACAGACGGCATCCGCCCATGCACGCTGTTAAAGCCGTGGCTTTGACCCAGAAAGTAATCCGGCGTCTTCGACGAGCACCCGATCCCCGACAGCTTCGCCACGCGATGCGGCTCGATGTTGAGCTCATAAAAAGCTTGGATCAGCGCCGCCGAAATCGAATCGTGGCCGCAACCCGCACACAGCGTGGAGATCGCGCCTTCATAGTCTCGCCGCGTGAACCCGAGGTCGTTCTTCTCGAGCGCCGGATGGCGGAACTTCGGCTTGGTAAGATAAGTCATGACACAACCTTTGTACGCGCAGGTTTACCGAAGGCTTTGAGCCGCGCCGCAATTTCCGTCGTTATGAAGCGCGCCGTAATCGGCGTGCCGTCGTAGTGCAGGATCGAAATGAAACGCGCCGGATCGATCGCACCTTCGTTGACGAGCAACATCCGCATCTGCGCGTCCCGGTTCTGTTCGATGACGAAAACCTGGTCGTGCGCATTGACGAATTCGATGACCTCGTCGGCAAACGGAAACGCTCTGAGCCGCATCAAATCGACGTGAATCCCTTGCCCGGCAAGCGACACCAGCGCCTCGCCCATCGCCGCCGACGTAGACCCGAAATAAATCACGCCGTATCGAGTGGGGTGCTGAGCGTGCTTGATCACAGGGTGCGGCACCAATGCCTTCGCCGTGTCGAACTTGCGCAACAGGCGTTGCATATTGTCGACATAGTCGGCGCCTTCTTCGGAGTACTTCGCATACCTGTTGCGCGACGTCCCGCGTGTGAAATAGGCGCCCTTGCTTGGATGCGTTCCCGGCAACGTGCGGAACGCAATACCGTCGCCGTCAATGTCCAGGTAACGTCCGAACTCTTTACCCGCCTCCAATTCCTCCGCGCTCATCACCTTGCCGCGATCGTAGGCGCGCGTATCGTCCCACGCGAACGGCTTCGTCAGCCAATCGTTCATACCGATATCGAGATCGAGCAGCACGAAAATCGGCGTTTGCAACCGCTCGGCCAAGTCGAACGCCTCGGCCGCAAACTCGAACGATTCGCCCGGATCCTCCGGCAGTAACAGCACATGCTTCGTGTCGCCGTGGCTGGCATAAGCGCAGATTTTCAAGTCCGATTGCTGCGTGCGCGTCGGCATGCCGGTCGACGGCCCGCCGCGCTGAATGTCGAATATCACCGCCGGGATCTCGGCAAAGTACGCGAGCCCGAGAAACTCTTGCATCAGGGAAATGCCGGGACCTGAGGTTGCGGTGAACGCCCGCGCCCCGTTCCAACCGGCGCCGATCACGGTGCCGATCGCCGACAATTCGTCTTCCGACTGCACGATGGCGAAGCGGTTCTTCTTGGTTTCCGGGTCGATGCGCAATTTCTTGCAATGCGCGCCGAACGCTTCCGCCATCGAAGTCGAAGGCGTGATCGGATACCACGCCGCGACGGTCGCCCCGCCATAGACGGCCCCCAAAGCCGCCGCGTCGTTGCCGTCGATAAAAATGCGGTCGCCCACTTTGTCCGAGCGGCGAACCTTCAACCCGCACGCATTTTTCAAATGCTCGCGCACGTAATCGCGGCCCAAGCCCAGCGCTTCCAAATTGGGTTTAATCAGTCGTTCTTTGCCCGCATATTGCTCGCCGACCAGCTTCTCCATTTCGCCGTGCTCCATGTCGAGCAACGCGCCCAGCGCGCCGACATAGATCATGTTCTTGAGCAATTGCCGGTCGCGCGGATTTTGATAGCGGCTATTGGCCATCTCCGTCAGAGGCACGCCGATAACGTTGATGTCCGGACGAAACTTCGACGGCGGCAACGGCTTCGAGGAATCGTGGAACAAATAACCGCCGGGGTCGATCGACGCCACATCCTTGTCCCAAGTCTGCGGGTTCATCGGCAGCATCAAATCGACACCGCCGCGACGCCCGACCCAGCCTTCGCCCGATACGCGAACTTCGTACCACGTCGGCAGGCCCTGAATATTCGACGGAAATATGTTCCGCGTCGCGATCGGCACGCCCATGCGCAAGATCGAGCGGGCGAACAACTCGTTGGCGCTCGCCGAGCCCGAACCGTTGACGTTTGCGAATTTGACGACGAAATCGTTCGTCGCCTCTACCGGCTTTGGCATGACCCGCCCGCTTGTGCAGTTTCTAGAAGGAACTTCTGCATATCCCACGCGCCCGTGGGGCAACGCTCGGCGCAAAAGCCGCAATGCAAACAAAGATCTTCGTCTTTCACCATCACGCGGCCTGTCTTCAACCCGTCGGCGACGTAGAGATCCTGCGTCAGGTTTTTTGCCGGCGCCGTCAGCCGCGCGCGCAATTCGTGCTCGTCGCCGTTGCCCGTGAAGGTAATGCAGTCGAGTGGGCATATGTCGACGCAAGCATCGCATTCGATGCACAGCTTCGCCTCAAACACAGTCTGAACGTCGCAATTCAAACAACGTTGCGCTTCTTCGAAACCGACCTTGCGATCGAACCCAAGCTCGACCTCGGCCCTCACGTCTTTCAACGCAATCTCATTCGGCAGATGCGGCACCTTGAACCGCAGATCGTTCGAAATGTCGTTGTCGTACGACCACTCATGAATGCCCATTTTCTGGCTCATGAGATTAACGAGCGGCGGCGGCCGGTCTTTTACGTCGCGACCCTGGCAAGCTTGATCGATCGAAATCGCCGCGCCATGGCCGTGCGCCACCGCCCAGATGATGTTCTTCGGTCCGAACGCCGCATCGCCGCCGAAGAAAACCTTCGGATTTGACGACTGATACGTAACCTCGTCGACCGTCGGCATACCCCATTTGTCGAATTCGATTCCGGCATCGCGCTCGATCCAGGGAAACGCATTCTCCTGCCCCACGGCCACCAGCACGTCGTCGCATTCCAAATACACGTCAGGCTCGCCGGACGGCACCAAGCTGCGCTTACCCTTCGCGTCGAATTCGGCCTTCACCTTTTCAAACACGACGCCCGTCAGCTTACCGCTCTTCTGCTTGAATTCCTTGGGCACGAGGAAATTGTGGATCGGGATACCCTCCCGCATCGAATCCTCTTTCTCCCAAGGGCTCGCCTTCATTTCCTCAAAGCCCGAACGAACGACGACGCGCACGTCTTCGCCGCCCAACCGGCGCGACGTACGACAGCAATCCATCGCCGTATTGCCACCGCCAAGCACGATGACGCGCTTACCGATCTTCTCGACATGCCCGAACGATACCGACGACAGCCAATCGATGCCGATATGGATGTTCGCTTTAGCATCCTCGCGCCCTGGAAGTTCGAGATTGCGCCCGCGCGGCGCGCCGCAACCGACGAACACCGCATCGAACCCTTCGGCAAGCACCGCCTTCATACTGTCGACGCGCTTTCCCAGCCGCATCTCGGGCTGCAAATCGGTGATGTAACCCACCTCCTCGTCGAGCACGGTTTCCGGCAAGCGGAACTTCGGAATCTGCGTCCGCATCATCCCGCCAGCCTGACGGTCTTGATCGAACAACACGACCGTATAACCAAGCGGCAGCAAATCGCGTGCGACGGTCAATGACGCCGGCCCCGCCCCGATCAGCGCAATGCGTTTGCCGTTTTTTTGAGCGGGTGCTTTCGGCAACCGGTCGCGAATATCGTCCTTGTTGTCCGCGGCCACCCGCTTCAAACGGCAGATCGCGACCGGCTCGGCCTCGATCCGTCCGCGCCGGCAGGCCGGCTCGCACGGACGATCGCAGGTGCGTCCCAAAACGCCTGGAAACACATTCGACTTCCAATTGACCATATAGGCGTCGGAGTAGCGCCCGGCCGCGATCATCCGGATGTATTCCGGCACCGGCGTATGCGCGGGACAAGCCCACTGACAATCGACAACCTTATGAAAATAATCGGGGTTGGAAGTGTCGGTAGACGTCATGCCCGGTCGCAGTTGCTTGGCCGGCGCATCCAGAGCGTCGATACTCATATGGCGTACAGTCCTCCTCGCGGGCCATGCTCATTCTCGAAGCTGTGAACCGGTCCCGCGGGGCGACACTATAGACACACGCTTCGCGCGCGCTAGTGGCACCTCGCGCAGGAGATTCCCCATGCCTGCCAGGGACTTGCATGTTGCATACGCGAACAGCGCCGTCTATTGACGACCCGAACCGCCCCAACAATCCTGGTCGCCCATGTCAGACGTAGCGCCAAGCCTCGCGTCCGAACTTCGCAGCCACGCACGCCGCCTTCCGCCTGCGCGATTACGCCGCGTCTGCGATCCGAAGAACCTGGGCTTCAAAACCACCGCGGAACTGAAACCCTTCGACGGCCTGATCGGTCAACAACGCGCCCTCGAAGCGCTCGACCTTGGTGCCCGCATCGACAAACCTGGGTTCAATGTCTTTGTGCTGGGCGAGCGCGGAACGGCCCGCCACGGCACGGTCCGCGCCTTGATCGACCAATACGCCGCCAAATTGCCCGCGCCGTCGGACTGGGTCTACGTCGCGAACTTCGTCCAAGCCGACCGCCCGCGCGCCATCTCTCTACCGCCGGGTCGCGCTCAAGAATTCAAAGCCGCTATGGACCACGCCATCGACGAACTGCAATCGTTGATCCCCGCGATCTTCGAGAGCGAAGAATACCAAGCCCGCCGCCGCACCGCCATCGACCGTGTCAACGAAGCGCAAGAGCAAGCCTTCGAAGCCTTGAATGAGAAGGCGCGCGCGCAACAAGTCGCTCTTTTACGTACGCCGAACGGCTTCACTTTCGCGCCGCTGACGGCGGGCGGCGTCATGAAACCCGAAGACTTTAACGCGCTGCCGGACGCACAGCGAAAACTTGTCTCGGACAAAATCGAGAGTCTGCAAAAAGATCTTGTCGTGCTGCTGGAACGCTTGCCCGCATGGGAACGCGAACGCCGCCAAAAGGTCACGGAACTCGACCGCGAACACGCACGTCTTTCCGTTGTCGATATCATGCAGGAACTGGCGCGCACCTTCGTCGACCTGCCCGAAGTTCTGTCGCACATCGAAGCCGTGACGCAAGAACTGATCCGCCATGCCGGCTTATTCCGTGTGTCCTCGATCGCCAAACGCGAAGAAGTGGCTCCGGGCGTCGCGCTTGCCGACGTAACCTCGGAGATGGATCCGCGCCTGCGCCGCTTTCGCGTCAACCTGCTGGTCGGCGACGGCGCAAAGTCGGCGGCTCCCGTCGTCGTCGAAGACAATCCCTCGATCGCCAATCTCGTCGGCCGCATCGAACAGCAAGCGCAAATGGGCGCGCTCTTTACCGACTTTACGCTCATCCGCGCCGGCTGCCTGCACCTCGCCAATGGTGGCTTTCTGCTCATCGATGCCCGCCGCCTGCTGCTCGAACCCTATGCGTGGGAGATGTTGAAGCGCTGTCTGCGCGCCCGCGCTGTGACGATTGAATCGCCGATGGACCGCGTCTCGATCATGAGCACGCAATCGTTGAAACCGGATCCGATCCCGCTCTCGACCAAAGTAATCCTCTTCGGCGACCGTCAACTGTATCACACGCTGTTTGAAGGCGATCCCGACTTCGCCGAATTGTTCAAGATCGCGGTCGACTTCGAAGACGCCGTCGATTGGAGCGACAACGCCGTAAAAGACTACGCCCGTCTCATCGGTTCCATCGCGCAACGCGAAAGCCTGCGTCCGCTGTCCGCCAACGCCGTTGCGCACGTGATCGAGGAACTCGGCCGCGAAGCCGAAGACGCGTCGAAACTGTCCCTGCGCATCGGCGCCCTTGCCGACCGCCTGCGCGAAGCCGATTTCTGGGCCGCCGAAGCCGGCCACAAGCTGATCGACGCCGCCGACTTCGATCGCGCCACCGCAGCTTACGTCCGCCGACACGATCGCGTCAGCATCCGCAGTCAAGAGATGATCGAACGCAACATTATGTTGATCGACACCTCAGGTGCCAAGATCGGCCAGATCAACGGCCTCAGCGTGATGTCCTTAGGCGGCTACGCCTTCGGCAAACCGAGCCGCATCACCGCGCGCGTCCGCATGGGCACCGGCCAAGTCAACGACATCGAACGCGAGGTCGAGCTTGGCGGCCCGTTGCATTCGAAAGGCGTGCTGATCCTCTCCTCGTTCCTGTCCAGCCGCTACGCCCTCGATCGCCCGCCGTCGCTTTCGGCAAGTCTCGTCTTCGAACAATCCTACGGCGGGGTCGACGGCGACAGCGCGTCGTCGACGGAACTTTATGCGCTGCTTTCGGCGCTATCGGAAACACCCATTCGCCAAAACTTCGCCGTCACGGGGTCGGTCAATCAACGCGGCGAAGTCCAAGCGATCGGCGGCGTCAATGACAAGATCGAGGGTTACTTCGCGCTCTGCCGCGCCCGCGGCCTCGACGGCACGCATGCTGTGATGATTCCCAAAGCAAACGAGCAACATCTGATGCTGCGCCGCGATGTGGTCGACGCCGTGGAACAAGGCAAATTCCACATCTTCTCGGTCGCAACGATCGACGAGGGCATCGAACTCTTGACGGGCGAAACCGCCGGCGAACGCGCCAAGGACGGCCTCTATCCCGATGGAACCATCAACCGCCGCGTCGAGGATAAACTGATCGCCTTTTCGGAAAGCCGTCGCAAATTCGCGCAGAACAGCGTCGCAATCGCCTAACCCTGCAACACCGACGCGTCGATATCCTCGACGCGCGTCTTGCCGATCAGTGCCATGCTCGTGCGCAGCTCGCGCTTTATCGTTTCGAGCACGGCCGTCACCCCGGCCTCGCCCTTCGCGGCGACGCCGTAAACCCACGCACGTCCGACCATGCAACCCTTGGCGCCCAGCGCGAGCGCCCGCGTCACGTCCTGGCCGGAGCGAATGCCCCCATCCATCAGCACGGTGGTCTTAGACCCGACGGCGTCGGCGATCCGCGGCAGCGCCGAGATCGACGACACGGCCGCATCGAGTTGCCGCCCGCCATGGTTGGACACGACGATACCGTCGGCACCCGCCGCAACCGCCTCGCGCGCATCGTCTTCGTCGAGCACACCTTTGATAATCAGCGGTCCCTTCCACAGGCTGCGCACCCACTCGAGATCTTTCCATGTCACACTGGGATCGAGCGCCGTCGTCGTCCACGCGAGCAGCGCGCCGAGCGAACTGGCACCCTGCACGACACCGCTTAGATTACCGAATGTCAGGGGTCGCCCCATCACCCCCACGTCGTAAATCCAGCGCGGCCGCGAGGCGAACCGCCACGCCAGCTTGGCCTTGGACGCCGACGACAGGTTTCCGCCCATGCCGTTTCGAATGTCGCGAGAGCGCGTACCTAGCACCGGCAAGTCGACGGTGAACACCAGCGCCCCGCAATTCGCCGCCGCCGCACGCGATAGAATCTCGCGCACGACGCCCCGGTCTTTCATCATATAGAGCTGAAACCAGAACGGCTTCGTCGTCGCCTGCCGCACCTCCTCGATCGGGCATATCCCAACGGTCGACAGTGTGAACGGTATGCCGGCCTTCTCCGCCGCGCGCGCCGCCTGCGCTTCCGCCCGCCGCGCCATCATGCCGGCAAAGCCGATCGGCGCCAGCATGACCGGCATCGAGAGTTTCTGCCCGAACAATGTCGTCGACGTATCGAGCGCAGACACATCGCGCAGAACCTTCTGCTTAAGCGACAGACGCTGCAGATCGTGCCTATTGGCGCTCAACGTCGCCTCTTCGAATGCGCCGCCGTCCACATAGTCGAACATCATACTCGGCAATTGCCGCCGCGCCAATTCGCGGTAGTCGGAAACTGAAGCCGGTGCAAGCATGATGTTGCCTTGTCGAATCTGTGTTCAGTCTACGTCGGGTGAAGCGTTGCCAAAAGCCACCTCAACCGCCGTAGCGCTTGGCCAGCGCAGCGATCGTTTCGTGGAATTCGGTGACGATCTCATCGATAATCTGCTTAACGGGCTTCACACTGTCGATGCGCCCGGCAACCTGACCGGTCAGGGCAATAGACGATTCCATATCCCCGCCGAAGTACAGATCCTTGGCGCGCCCGAACTGAGCCATCACGGATGGGCCTTGATAGTCGGCCACCAACTCGCGCTCCAACCGCGTCGTCTTTTCCGTTCGCAATGCGCGCAAAGCGGGCTTCGAAAATTGGTTCAGAAACACCGTGCTTGTGTCTTCCGCCTCGACGATGGCGCGCTTCCAATTCTCGTGCACCGGCGATTCGGCCGCCGACACCATGCGCGTGCCCAGCTGCACCGCTTCCGCGCCCAACGCAAACGCAGCCGCCATGCTGCGTCCGCATGTAATGCCGCCGGCGGCGATGATCGGCACGTCGACCTTTTCGCGCACCAACGGCAGCAAGACCATCGACATGACAGGCTGGGGATTTTTGAACCCACCACCCTCGCCCCCTTCGACCACAAGCCCGTCGACACCCGCCTCCACGGCCTTGAGCGCGGCCTTTAGCGTCGGCACGACATGAAAAACGGTGAGGCCCAGCGCTTTCAGGTCCTTGCAATACTTGCCGGGATCACCCGCCGAAGTGGTCACGAATTTCACGCCTTGCTTGACGATCGCGTCTTCGACGAATTTCACGATGTTGGGGTCGCGCACGAAGGCCAGCGCGATGTTTACGCCGAACGGCTTCGACGTCAGCTGCTTCATCTTCTTGATTTCGGCGCGTACGGCATCGAGCTCGCCGGAAGACGTCTCGATAATGCCAAGCCCGCCGGCATTCGAAACGGCAGAAGCAAGCTGCGATCGCGCGATCCACCCCATCGGCGCTTGCACGATGGGGAAATCGACGCCGAGCATTTTCGTGATGCGATTCTCGATTCTCATGTTCGTGCAGTCCTGTTAGCGCTGTGCCACCGTGCGTTTGACTCTGACAACGAACACCGAACTGCCGTCGCGCAAGACGACGACATCAACGGTGCTGTTCTCGGGGCCCTGCAGTCCACGTGCAAAAAAATAGAACGGCGCGCTGCCCTTCGAATAGCGACCGTCGATGGCAATCACGCCGTCGCCCGCCTTCAACCCGGCTTTCTCCGCCGGACCACCGCGCGCCACCTCGACAAACTTGGGAAACGGAATCGCCTCCTCAAGGCGCGCGCCAATGCCATACGGATCGTAGGGTGGCGGCACATCGGCGAGCCCTTGCGAAACGCCGGCAAATCCAGCGAAAAGAAAAATGACAACGGCGTGGGCAATTCTCACGTCAAATCTCCAAATGCTCAATTTTTGACCGCCGCACCATACCCGAACGTCACTCAATTGATACACGTCCGGCATTGGCGCGCACGGCACCGGCATGCGAGTATTCCCGTCATGGGGAGCATTGAGTTTGTCGAAATGATCTTAAACGGCGTGGCGCTTTTCGCTGCGGCCGGTGGCATTTTTGCGCTGGGGTTCCTCTCACTTGGCCTCACCCGCATAGATCGCGGCGCGTCGGGCGCCGGGGTTTGGTTTCGCTTGCTCATCGTTCCCGGCCTCGTCGCCCTCTGGCCCCTCATGCTTATCCGCTGGATCGTCGGCGGCCAACCGCACGGAGATTGAGCATGCGGATCTGGCAGCGTCGCGCCCATCCTTTGATCTGGCTCGTCGTGATCGCGGCAGTAGCTGGAGGGTTGGGCTTACTCGTCCACTACGACCCTTCACTCCTCACACTGAAATAGCGCCATGGCAGCGACCTACAAACCTGTCATCTGGAACCGGCACAAACGCATCTACGATCTCGCCTTGGTTTCAGGCATCGCTCTCTACCTGACGGTCTTTGTCGGCGTCGGCATGGCGATGCCCGACAGCGCCAATACATCGATCGAAATCCTTTTGATCAGTGCGCTCGGCGCTTGCGCTTTCTTTATGATCCATGTCGTCCTGGCGATCGGCCCATTGGCGCGCCTGTCGACGAAATTCCTGCCGCTGCTCTACAACCGCCGCCACGTCGGAGTGGCCTTGTTCTTGGTGGCCCTTTCGCATGGCGCCTATGCCACGATCTGGTATCACGGCTTCGGCGTCCTCAACCCCATCGTCTCGCTGTTCGTTTCCAACCCGCGCTACGACGCGATCAACGCCTTCCCGTTCGAATCCCTGGGCGTTGCGGCCTTGGCAATTCTCTTTCTCTTGGCATCGACGAGCCACGACTTCTGGCTCAACAATCTGTCGCCCGCCGTTTGGAAGACGTTGCACATGCTCATTTATCCGGCCTATGGCGCGATGGTCATGCACGTACTGTTAGGCGCGGCTAGCGGTCATGGCGGCAGCCCGCTTTACGTTTGGGCAACGGCCGGTGGCTTCGCCTTGATCTCAGGCTTGCACATCGCCGCCGCCTTGGTTCAAACCAGCCGCGACCGCGCCGTGACGAAACAAAAGGACGGCGACTGGATCGATGCCGGCCCGTTCGCGGACATCCCCGAAAAGCGCGCTCGCATCGTGGCCATTGGCGGCACATCGATCGCGATCTTCCGCTACGATGGTAAACTCTCGGCGATCTCGAATTTTTGTGCCCATCAAATGGGACCTCTCGGCGAAGGCTGCTTGATCGACGGATTGGTCACCTGCCCGTGGCACGGCTGGCAATACGACCCGGCAACCGGACGCTCCCCCGCCCCCTACACCGAAAAGGTCGAAACCTTCGCTGTTCGCATCAAAGACGGCCATGTCTTCGTCAACGCTATTCCCAATGCTAAAGGCACGCCTGTCGCGCCGACTATGATCGGTTGACCTATGGCTAAGAACAAACAACCGGAATTCTACGTAGGCTATCTCCCGATCCCGCCGGCACTAAAATGGACGGTGCGCGGCCTCGTTGTGCTACTCGCGGGCTTGATCGCGTTCGATGCCTGGCTCGTCGCCTCGTTCCAACCCGACGCGGGCGACGGCTACTGGGCGGACACCCCCACGCAGTACACCGGCACATTGAACCGCGCGCCCTATCCCATGCTGCGCGTGAGCGAGAATGGAACGACGCGCACATTCATTTTGATTTCCGACGAGAAGCGCGGCGCCGAAGCGGTACTCGGGAACATTCCAGATGGCGCGTCCGTAAAAATCAACGCCTATGAAGTCAAGCGAGCCGCAGTGAGCCTGCTTCAACTGGCGGCCACCGACGTTACGGTCGCATCCGCACCAACAGTCGCCGCCGAGACGGTCGAAATCGTCGGCCCCGCCGAACTGACCGGCGAAATCGTGGACTCGAAATGCTGGCTCGGCGTCATGCGCCCCGGCGACGGTCACATTCACAAAGCCTGCGCCACGCTTTGCATTCGCGGCGGCATCCCGCCGATGTTCGTCCTGCGCGGCGGCGAAGGTCCGCAAGTCTATGTGCTTACGCTTGCGGACGGCCGCGCCATTCCGCCGGCAGCCATTCTCGACTACATTGCCGATCCCGTCCGCCTATCCGGAATCGTTGAAAAACAAGGTGCGCTTTTCTACTTCAAAGTCGACCTTTCGAGCCTTGCTCGCCTCGAGTGATCTCAGCGCCATTGACGTACCGCTGAAACCTCGACACCCTGCCTCTTTCCACCATACCGGATGCTACCATGAGCCGCGTCAAGGCTTTGCCGCTTTTCGCTCTTCTCGTTCTGACAGCCTGCGGCGAGAGCACGCCGTCGAATCAACAAAAGGCTGCAGGCACGAGCCCGCCTGTCCGCATCGCCTGCACCACGCCCGAACAGGCCGGGGCGAAGGCGGGCGACATCACGCGCAAACTCGTGGAAGCAAAAAAGGCCGGCAAAATCACGCAGGACGAGTACGACGCCTTCAACGTCACCATGGGCCAAGGGCTCCAGGCCTGGAGCGAGCGTCAAGACTTAACCGCCTATTGCAGCGCGCTCGATCGCATCGTGAAAGGCGCCAGCCTGCAATAACGCAAAAGTTTGACGTCAGAATGCGGGGTGCGGACCCTCCGTTCGCACAGCAGAGTGGTGCCCGAACAACAAAGGCTCCACTCAATGAGTTT
>JAIOQG010000268.1 GCA_021413465.1 Alphaproteobacteria bacterium
TTGAAACTCACGCGCGCCGCCGTACTGTCGAGTTTCGGCGACTCGATGTCGTAGCGATCTTCATCCGGCTCGCGCCCCTTGAAGCGCGAAACCTCGACCTTCCACGCATCCTTGACCCAGCCCGCAGTCAGAACGCCGAACGTGATATGCGTGGAGTCCAGCCAATGATGCGAGATCGGCGCCTCGGGACTGTCCATGATCGACAAACGATGCATGAAAGCCGGCGGCCCGAACGCAGGCTCGCCCGGCAAGCCCGCATAAACGAACAGCGTCTCGCCCTCGCCCACGGCAAAACTATACGACGCCGACAACTCCATAAACAGATCGTGCGGATGCTGCCGGTCGACGAGATGGTTCACGCCGTCTGCCGTCTCGCCTGCGGCCAGCAGCAACGGATAACCGCTTTTGCCCATGAACGGATCGGGGCTCATCATCGCGCGCAAATTGATCTGGTCGCCGCTTTCGAACCCGCGGCGCGCCGCCACCATCGCCATGCCGGAAACGAAAGTCTTCTCGTCGCCGCGCGGCCCGTCCTGCCAGTCGTAGACGGCGTTGAGCGTCAGATGCGCCATCACCGTCCAATCGCCCTGCATGTCGTGGCCCATGCGATGCGGGCTGACATCGGGCTGCCAACTCGTGCCCGAAGCCTCGCGGTTCATCGTGTAAGGCCCGAGCACGCCGCTCATGTCCATGCCGCTCATGTCCATGTCGCTCATATCGTGGTAGCCCATTTCGTGATCACCCATGTCATGCATGGAGTGATCCGGCGCAGCCGGTGCCGGTTCGGCCGCCGGCGGCGACGTCGACTCCGCAGGCGCCGGGTGACCGGCCGGATGCGCAACCGCATCCGCGACCATAACGGGCGCCTGAAGAGCCGCCGCGAAAACCAATGGCAACATCACAATCGACAAGAGCCGCGCCTCCCTTTATATACCCCCCGGGGGTACACCCGATTTCGCCACGACGCAAGACGCTCGCACGCAAACCAAGGCCGCAACGCTAGTGCGCGTCACTTACGAATGAACTAACGTACGGAACTGAACGACAGGAAAAAAATATGTTCGACCGTCTATCGCGTTTTTGTGTTCTCGCCGTGTTCGCAACTTTCGCAAGTGTCGCGCAGGCACACTCCCACCTCCAAGCCGCCGAACCGGCCGTCGACGCCGTCGTGCAGGCCTCGCCACCGGCGCTCAAACTCACGTTCAGCATGAAACTCGTGGCGAAGTTTTCCGGCGTGAAGCTGCTCGACTCCAAGGGAAACGAAGTACCGCTCGGCGCCGCTCCGACCGACCCCGCCAATAATAAGATATTGATCGTGCCCGTGCCTGCACCGCTCGCTGCCGGCGAATACACGGTCGATTGGCACGTCGTCGCCGTCGACACGCACCGCATGAAGGGCACCTACAAGTTCACGATCAAGCCATGACCATCGAAGCGGGACTGGGCCTCTCCCGCTTCGTCCATTTCGCGGCACTGACAATCCTCTTCGGTGTCTCGCTGTTTCCCGCCTATGCCTTCGGTCGACAAAGCCCCGCCGCGTCCTACCTCAAACGCGCACGCACGGCGTCGCTGATCGCGGTCGGGATTGCACTGCTCAGCGCGGCGTCGTGGCTCGCCTTCACCGGCGCCGCCATGCAAGACGACATCGCCGGCGCCATCGACCCGGAAACGCTTTACGTCACGCTCACCGAAACGACCTTTGGCATGGTTTGGCTCGCGCGGCTGCCGCTTTTGCTCTTGCTGGCAATCGTGATCGCCGCCCGCGATCGGAAAAACACTGTCTGGGGCCTCGTCGAACAGTCCCTCGCAGCCGCGGCCTTAACGGCGATCGCACTGACCGGGCACACCCAAATGCAGGAAGGCAAAACACTGCTCGTTCATATCGGCTCGGACGTCCTGCATCTGCTGGCCGCCGGCGCCTGGCTCGGCGGCATTTCCGCCTTGCTGATGCTGCTCGGCGCCGCCCGCACAGGCGGCGAAGACGACGAGCGCGCAGCCGCCACCGCGCTGCAACGCTTCAGCCCCGTCGGTTACCTCGTGGTCGCAACGCTGATCGCCACCGGCGTCCTCAACAGTCTTTTCATGTTCGGCAAAGTTTCTGCCGTGATCGAGGCGCCCTACGGACGTTGGCTGCTGCTCAAACTCGCGCTCTTCGCCGTGATGCTCGCTCTTGCCGCGAGCAACCGCTTCTCGCTGGTGCCCAAACTCGATGCCGCCGCAACGCGCGCGCCGGCTTTACGAAACCTCACGCGCACAGTGACGCTCGAACAGTTTGTGGGTCTAGGCGTTCTTGCCGTCGTCGCCATACTCGGCATGACCGAGCCGCCGGTTTAGAGCGTTTTGACATTCTGTCGAGCCGCAAGCGGTCCAAGAGCCAACGCATGCGGAGCCCCGGAGGTTGCGGAGGAAAAAGAAGATCGTTGAAACGCCAAGAACGCCAAGAGGCTCGGGCTCACCGCCGGCCGAAGACGCAAACTGTATAAGTCAATTGAGGCGCATTGCGCGCCGTCGACATTTTGAAGTCCATCTCAACGTCGAAGGTCGGGCGGAGCCTCTTGGCGTTCTTGGCGTTTCAACTCTTCCTTTCTTCTCCGCGCACGTCGCGTGAATCAGCGGAAGCGCAAATCGCTCTAGCTCAACGCCGGAACCGGATGGCGCGCGCCTTCGCTGCGGATACTGTCGCGCACGCAACCGAACACGTTGGCGTCTTGCAAATGGCGCACGCCGACGATCGCATGGCTTAAGTCAGCCCACGCGAAATTGACGCCCTTCAAACTCGCGCCCGCAAGATTGGCATGCGCCAATTTGCACCGCGCAAACTGCGCCGCGTCGAGCGTCGCGCCGCGCAAATCGCAATCCGTAAGATCCGCGCCGTTGAGCAACGCGCCCGCGAAATTGACCTTGCGCAAATCCGCGCCGATCAACTTCGCATTGCGCAGATCGGCCTTCGTTAGGATGCACCCTTGCAAATCCGCATAGCTCAAATCGATGCCCGTCAGCACCACGCGCTCCTCGCCCGTCAGATCGATCGGACAACCCCACAACCGCGTCTTCGCCGCCTCTTTCACGAAATTGAGACCGGCAAAATTCGGTTTGAATTCCTTGTCGTGACGATGTTGGTTCCAGCGCAACACGCCTTCCTCGAACAACCACTTGTGCTGCTGCGATGAGCGAAGCTCTGTCTCCGGCACGTGCGCGTGCACGGCTTCCCCGCCATTGCCCCCGGACGGAGAGTTCTCCATCTGGGAGGCGTCCGGCTGATCCTTGGCCTCGCGCTTGTCGCGCGCGGGCCAGCCAAAAAGAACGCTGCGCCAATCCATGACCGGCGCAGCGTATCACAAGTCCGGGCGTAGAGGTTAGGCCGCTTCCGCGAGCCTTTCCGCCGACAATTGCGTCGTGATCTCGAAGGCGTTGACCATCGACTGATAGGCGACCTTCAGCCCCGCCAGCGTCGTTTGCACATCGCCCGATTCCTCGGCAATCAGCGCCAAACCGCGCCATGCAAAGGCCGACCACGCATGCGGCCAGGCATTGTTGGGATCGGCCGCCGCCGCACTTTTCGCCGCCTCGATGCCGGCCAAAAACGCGTCCAGCGCCTCGCGCACGTGTCCCTGTTTCAGCTGCTCGTAACCTTCGATCACTTTTTCGGCGACCATGTCGGGCGGCGTGCCGTCGGCCTTGAGCAGCAACTTCCGCCCCGCCGTGCCGAACCCATCGGGACGCCAGCCCTTGGCCGCAAGCGTCATGCGCTCCATGAACACGTCGGCGGAAAGATTGGCCTGCAGCGCCGACAGCGCAAACGGCAAGGCCTCGTCGTTAGAATTCAAGCCCGCGCCCAGCGTCGTGAAAAAGCGGCGCTGTTCTTCGGGCGTATCTTTCGCCGGTGCCGGCTCTGCCGCGGCCTCGGCGACCGTTTCGCGCGCGACTTCGATCGCCTGCGCAACCTCTGCCGGCGCCGCTGCCGCAACCGGCGCTGCCGCCGCATGCGATTTACGATCGGCGACAACGACGATCGGCGATTTCGCAGACGCGCCCCGGCGCATCGACGACAGCATCGCCTCCGCCGCCAAACCCAACAATCCCAAGCCGATCACAGCCGCGGCAACCACGATCGCCGGATCTGTCTGAAGCAATTCGATCTGCAAGAGCCCAACTCCCCAATCTTACAACGGCTCAATCCCCAATGAGCGCGCACAAAGCAATGCAATCGTCGCCGCACGGTGAATGCACCGCCTCGACCCCATTCACAAAACTGATGCAAACTTGCTCTGCTGCACGCTCCGCCGGACATCCGGCGCGGGGAAAACCAAGCCCTAGAACCCAACCACGATCAAGACGTAATGCCCCAACCGGCCACGAACGCGCGATGTCGATGCAGGGTGATTACACCATCGACAAGTCGCGCACGCGCAGCGATGCCAACGCTAAGTTGAAACGATTTCTCTCGCAACGAATTTCAACTCGATTGCCGCCGCAACCAACTGAAATGCTGTGACGAAACGACGTTTTTCGCGTGCGAGGCGATGCCGCCGAACGGCAAGAAGCGCGGGCGGCGAAACATGCTCGCGAATGCGGCAGCGCCGCACCGGGCCAGTTCTACTTCGAGATGAAGATCACGCTCGGATCGTTGCCGTCGCCGTTCCGGAAACAGCGCACCAGATCGTAGAACACGTCCGGCAAATTCGTCGACACGTTGAGGCCCAACTCCTGCGCCACATTTGCCGTGATCGGGAAGCCGTGCGTCCACTTGCCCGAAATCATCTCGTCCGCAATCGCGCACGAACCGTCGTGCGAATACGTGTCCTGCAACAGATCGCACGCACTCGCGCGCCCCTCCGCCATGATCTTGCGCGCCTCTTCCGCCAGGATCAAAAACTCGTCGCTGATGGACTCGATCGGCTTCACGTTCAAAAGCTGAAGGATCGACGGCGCCGGCCAGCCGTAAAGCTGCGTGTCGATGGGCCCCAGCGTCGCCTGCGCCCCCATCACGATCTGATCGGCCGCCAGCGAAATGCGCGATCCCGCCGACATCGCATAATAGGGCACGAACACAGTCTTGCGCGCTTTGTGGCTTTTGATCGCGCGCGCGATCTGGCGCCCGGTGAACGAATTGCCGCCTTGCGTATGCAACACGATGTCGAGCGGCTTCGACGTATCGCTCGCGACGATCGCCGACAACACGTCTTCAAGGTCGTCGAAATTGAACGCCTCGTTCTCCATGTTCTCGCCGTGAATGATGCAAATGACGCGCGAGCCGCGCTCCTGCTCGATGCGGCGGATCAACGTCTTGGCGCGTGAGACATTGTCTTCGGGCAAATGCCCGCCCGAGTGGGCAAGCCAGGCTGTCTTCACCGCCGACCGCGGCTGCGCTTTCGCGCGTTCCGCCAGATGTACGACGCCGCTGTCGATCGCACCGACCGCCATCGCGCTGCGCACGCGATCGTGCGACGGCGCAATCTTGCGATCGACGTGATCGAGGAATGTCACACTCGTGTCGTGCTCGTTGCCGCGCCGGCACGAACGGATCAGATCG
>JAIOQG010000196.1 GCA_021413465.1 Alphaproteobacteria bacterium
CCGCAAGCGCTTCTTCCGAGCCGCTCATGCGGCTGCTCATAAGCTCGTTGCGGCCGGCCACAATCATGTAATCGCCGCCGCGCCGAAACAGCCGCAGCTCGCTACCTCCAGGGACCAAAGCCGTCCCGATCAATTCCCGCGCTATCATGCAGCCTTATCTCAGATCGCGGCGCGGTGTGGCCAGATTATTCTGGCGCTTCGGGGGGGGGCTTGAATTGGCGGCGTGGGTGCTGCCCCCCTCCCGTGCAGCCGCTTTGCGGCGCACGTACTCCCCCGAGCTTTGCTCGGGGGAGACAAACAAAAAAAACTTGTTGTCTCCCCCAACTCGTTGGGGGAGTGGGTGCGCAACGTAGTTGCTGCACCCGAGGGGGGCAGCGCAGGCGTTAGGCTCTTTCTACCGCTGCAAAAATCCGCGCGACAGACGCGTCGTCGCGTGAGCGTCTTTTTTCTTTTCACACCGGCGGGGCGATAGAGGCGGGGACATGATAATCGGCCCCCGCCTTTCGGCATGTTCGGTTACGGTTGCGGCTACATGCGCTTTAGGGCGCAGATCTTGTTGCCGTCGGGGTCGCGCAGGAATGCTTCGACTGTATCCATGTGTTGGGTGACCGCGCGATGGGCGCCCGGCACAGCCACGACCTTGACCTGGCCCCGGCTCTTCGCGCGCGCCTCGATGCGTTTGGCCATCATCAGGGCGGGCCACATCTCGTCGCGATCGGAGGCGATCAGCAACATGCTCGCAGCCGCGTTCTCGGTGCGAATGCGTGCAGCTTCCGCTTCGGGTTGCGCCAGTATTCGCGTCATCACGGCACCAATGTCGCCGCTCACGAGATCCCATGTCGCCGCCCAAGGCATTGGGGCAAACGGCAAGGGTTTTCCATCGATCGACCACGACGAGGTCGTCATCGCATCGGTATGGGCCGGAAACACCGTATCGGCAGGCGACAGCGCCACCACGGCATCGACATCGGCAAAGCTCGACGCCAGCGCAAGACTCAGTTCCGCACCCTTCGAGCCGCCAATCAGAATGAGGCAGCGGCTTTGCGCGTTGGGCAGCTCCATGTGCTCGCGAATGGTCCGGTGCAACGCGCCCAAGTCGATCCGATCCAAGCGCTCGGGCGTGGTGGATGTGCCAAAGTAGCCAACGGTTAGGACGCTAAAGCCCATGGCGCCGAAACGTTCGCGCTGTTTGCGCCAGCGCGCGCTGTTCCACACGTTGCCGCCTTCGGCGCCGCCGAAGGTGACGATCAGCGGCTTGCCGCTCTCGGCGTGCGGAAAAAAGGCCAGGTCGAATTTCCCGTGCCGCGCAGGCAAGGTTTCGGTGTCGAACGAGTACACAGCGTACAGCACCCAGGATCCCAGCAGCACCACAAGGACCGCGACGGCCGACAGCGCCCATACGCCGAAGCGCAGAAGTTTTCGAAACATGAAGTCACCCCTTGGTTGAAGTCGAATTGCGCCAGAAAAAGACGTCGTCGACGCGTCGTCCGAACACGTGCGCCAGGCGCATCGCCAATTCCAGCGACGGGGCGTACTGACCGGCCTCGATGGCGATGACGGTTTGCCGTGCGATGCCGACACGCTTTGCGAGCGCTTCTTGCGACATCTCGTTGTGCTCGAAACGCAAGCGGCGCAGGTGATTGGCGACCGGCGACTTAGTCACTCGGCGCTCTCGGTGGCGATGCGTCGATAGGCGCGCAGACTATGGGCACAGTCGGCGATCGTCGTCAGCGTGAGGACGAGAATTAGGAGATGCGCTATGGCGGGGTGCGATAGCTCAGCCGCCCGGCCGCCCTCGCCGAAGCCCAAAATCAAGATCAAAGCCGACAGAAAGCCGAACTGTACGCGCCATGCGAAGCCGCGCGCCTGATGCGCAATCAGCTGATCGCGCTCATCCGAACGCGAATTTGCGTCGCGCACCAACAGATAGGCAAGTAATGCACCCGCAACCAACGTCCAACTATCGATGCCGAGGATATGCATCAGAGGCGTATGCATCTGCATGGACGGGCCGATCACAAGCATGATTACGGCCAGATGCGCCGCGACAGCCGACGCCCCCACCAGGCAAACCCAAAGCTTGCGCTCGGGCGATTCCGGTGCGAGATCCGCGAGCAATCGCCAGCGGCGGCGCACCAAAGTCGCCAGGGAAATCATGATCAGCGCGCCCACCCAGCCGACAGGATATCCGGCGAGCGTGGAAGCCCAGGCCAGCGCGGCACCAAGCGCGAAACTCGACAACAAGGCAGAAAACAGCATGTTCGGTGAACCAGACTAAATGTACGTTTTACATTACATATGGCCCGTCGAGAGGTCAACCCGGCACGCGATTGCGGCAACGGGCGAAACTCAATCGGGTAATATGGTGACAGCAATGGACTGCACCCAAGTCTCGCCCATTCTTTCGTCTCCTCGTCCGCCAAAAGATGCGAGCATCGTATGGAAACAAGCCGGCTTATTTTGCGTTGGGTTCTTGCCGCCGGTTATCTGTTTGTCGGTGTGGTGCATCTGGCGTCGCCCGAGACTTTTTTGCCCATCGTGCCCGCGTGGGTGCCGATGCCGCGCGAGACAATTCTGCTGACCGGGGTGTGCGAGATTGTGGGCGCGCTGGCGTTGATGACGTTGCGGCTGAGCCTGGCGGCGGGCGTGATGTTGGCGCTCTATGCGGTGTGCGTTTATCCGGCCAATATCAAGCACGCGCTTGACGGCGTGGTCGTTGGCGGCACTCAGCTGAGCTGGTGGTATCACGCGCCCCGCTTGGCGTTTCAACCGGTCATCGTTTGGTGGGCGCTGTTTGCAGGCGGGGCGATCGATTGGCCGTTTCGGCGCAAGAGCGGCGAGGCGCGTTAGGGCCTGGCCTCGATAACCTGTCGCCGCGTTCGCTGTTCGCATAGGTGCTTTGTGTCCCGTTGCCTCATAGGTGATGCGCAGGGGGCTTGATTTGGCGAGGTGAGTGCTGCCCCCCTCCCGTGCAGCCGCTTTGCGGCGCACGTACTCCCCCGAGCTTTGCTCGGGGGAGACAAGCAAAAAAAACGTGTTGTCTCCCCCAACGTGTTGGGGGAGTGGGTGCGCAACGCAGTTGCTGCACCCGAGGGGGGCAGCTCGGCGTTATTTGACGAGGCGGTGTTGTGGGGAGATTGGGTCCGAGCCGTGAGTGCTGCCCCCCTCCCGTGCAGCCGCTTTGCGGCGCACGTACTCCCCCGAGCTTTGATCGGGGGAGACAAGCAAAAATCCGCGCGCCGGTGCGGCCCTTGCTTGCGCCTTTCTTTCCACGGGTGCGGAACCCGCGATGGCCGGCGGCGTTGTATCTCAAGTTCTGCGGTAAAATTGGAGATGCAAGAAATGCCTACAACCAGCGGTCATACGCGCGCGATACGCGCGTCAAAAGTTCAAGGAACATCGGTCTACAACAACGAAGGATCGTCGATCGGAACGGTGGAAGACATCGTCCTCGACAAGACATCGAACAAAATCATGTTCGCGGTCGTCGGGTTCGGCGGCTTTCTGGGCATGGGCGAGAAATACCATCCGCTGCCTTGGGCCTTGCTCAACTACGACAAGGATAAAGGCGGCTATGTCGTGCCGATGACGAAAGACGTGCTGCAAGCGGCGCCCGCTTACGACATTGAGGATCTGACGGCGCATGACGGCGATATCCGCGACAAATCCTATTCCTACTACAAGGTCAATCAGGACTGGTGAGACCGCGTAGCGAAACCCCACATTCAACCTAGGAAAATCAACATGACAACGACAGTGAACGGATTATTCGACTCGCGCGACTATGCCGCCGCGGCGGTGCGCGACATCAAACTTGCAGGCATTCCCAACGACGAAGTCAGCATCGTCACCAACAAGGTGGACGGACAGGCTTCGCAGCGGACGGCGGACGATCGCACGGACGATAACGGCATGACCGGAACGGGCACCACCGATGGCGCCGCGATCGGCGGCGTGCTCGGCGGCGGCGTAGGCCTGGCTGCCGGTTTGGGCGCTTTGACCATTCCCGGTATCGGCCCTGTGCTCGGCATCGGCTGGTTGGTGGCCACGGCGGTCGGCGCTGCGGTCGGTGCTTCGGGCGGCGGCATTATCGGTGCATTGATCGGCGCCGGCGTGGACAACGACGACGCGAAAATCTATGTCGACCGCATTCGCAGCGGCGGCACGCTCGTGTCCGTGCGCGTTCCCGATAGCGACGTTCACACGATCGAAGCCATCATGATGAAGTACAAGGGCATGGACGCCGATCCGGTCGTTGCGAACTCCACACTCGAAACGCGCACAACGCGCGTCAGCACGGCGCGTACGACGACGCCCGCCGAATAGACCAGAGAGCGAGCGCATCGAGGGGGCGGAAATTATCCGCCCCCTCTTTGCGTTTGCGTGCGAACGGTCTCGACGATTGCACGGCGACCGGCTGGGCGGTTGGCGGTTTGGAGGCGCTAAAAGGGGCTCCGGCCGTTGAGGAGACGGCGCAATACGGATTGTTTTGCCGGCGGGAACGGATCGGCTTCGACGGCGGGCGATACGCCGAGCTCAAGCAGCGCGTTCGATACGGACTGCAGCAGGTCGGGTTCGCCGCCGGTCATGTTTTCGCCTGCCGAATCCTGCAGGCGCACAGCGTCGTAGTGCCATTCGCGCAGGATCGCGACTTTCTCGTCTTGTGACAGCGCGGCGTCGACCAAGACTTGCTTGGGGTGAGTGTAACTCGCGCTCGGATTGACTTTCTTTTCTTCGACGCTTTCGGTGGTGGTCATAAGCCCGTGCAGCCGCATTGCGGCGCACGTACTCCCCCGAGCTTTGCTCGGGGGAGACAAGCAAAAAAAACGTGTTGTCTCCCCCAGCGTGTTGGGGGAGTGGGTGCGCAACGCAGTTGCTGCACCCGAGGGGGGCAGCTCGGCGTTATTTGACGAGGCGGTGTTGTGGGGAGATTGGTTTTGAGGCGTGGGTGCTGCCCCCCTCCCGTGCAGCCGCTTTGCGGCGCACGTACTCCCCCGAGCTTTGCTCGGGGGAGACAAACAAAAAAAAGTGTTGTCTCCCCCAACTCGTTGGGGGAGTGGGTGCGCAACGCAGTTGCTGCACCCGAGGGGGGCGGCTCGGCGTTACTTGACGAGGCGCGGTTGCGGCTACATGCGCTTTAGGGCGCAGATCTTGTTGCCGTCGGGGTCGCGCAGGTAGGCGAGGTAGAGTTTGCCGCTGTTGCCGTCGCGCACGCCCGGCGGGTCTTCGCAGGTTTTGCCGCCGTGGGCGATACCGGCTGCGTGCCAGGCATTGCCTTGATCGGGCGACTCCACGGTAAAGCCGATCGTGCCGCCGTTCGCAATGGTTGCCGGCTTGCCGTCGATGGGCTTCGACACCGCGAACACGCCCTTGGGCGAGAGGTAAAAAATGCGATGACCGTCGACGACGGCCGGCCCATAGCCCAGCGTGCCGAGGACGGCATCGTAAAACTTCTTAGCCCGGTCCAGATCGTTGGTGCCGAGCATGACGTGTGAAAACATGACGCTTCTCCCGAGTGTGCAATGAGGCAGACCAACCAGCGCGCCGGGCGCGCGTCAAGCGAATTTCACGGGTGCGATGGGCGAGGCCGTATGCTTTCATGTTCCGCAGAAGGTCTGCGTCACGCGCTCGTGGGGCGCGGGTGGGTGGGTTAGGTCGGCGGCGTTGGGTTGGTCTTCGAAAGGGTGCGCGAGCGTCGACGTTAGGCGTTCGAAGGGCCCGAGGTCGCCTTGCTCTGCGGCGACGATCGCTTGTTCGACTTGGTGGTTGCGCGGGATGAAGAGCGGGTTGGTGCGGCGCATGGCTTGGGCGCGGGCGGTCGGGGTTTGCGGATCGCTGGCGAGGCGGGCGCGCCAGTTTGCGGCCCAGGCGTTGAAGGCTGTGGCGTTGTCGAAGAGCGCGCTCACCTCTTCGTCGGCGCGTGGGTCGAGGGCCGCGTCGCAGAGGTGGCGGAAGGTGAGCGTGTAGTCCGCTTTGCCTTCGTGCATGGCGGCGAGCAGTTCTTCGACGAGTGCGGCGTCGCCGGGCTCTGTGCCGGCCAAGCCGATCTTGGCGCGCATGCCGCCCTGCCAGTGGCGCTCGAAGTTTTGGGCGAAGGCTTCGATCACCTTGGTGGCGGCGGCGATCGCGGCCGTCGTGTCGGTGTCGATGAGGTCGAGCAGCGTTTCGGCGAAGCGGGCCAAGTTCCACTGCGCGATTGCGGGCTGGTTGGCAAAGGCGTAGCGGCCGGCGTGATCGATCGAGCTGAACACTTTCGCGGGGTCGTAGGCGTCGAGGAACGCGCAGGGGCCATAGTCGATCGTCTCGCCCGAGACCGCCATGTTGTCGGTGTTCATCACGCCGTGGATAAAGCCGACATGCATCCAGCGCGCGACGAGCGCCGCTTGGCGCGCCGCAACGGCTTCGACGAGTGCGAGATAGGGCCGTGGCGCGGCGACGAGTTGCGGATAGTGCCGCTCGATCACGTGATCGGCGAGCAGCTTCAGCGCCTCGCCATCCTGTCTTGCCGCGAAGTACTGAAATGTGCCGATGCGGATGTGGCTGGCGGCGACGCGGGTCAGCACGGCGCCGGGTAACATCCCATCGCGCCGCACGGTCTCGCCGGTCGAGACCGCGGCGAGAGAGCGCGTCGTGGGCACGCCGAGCGCATGCATCGCCTCGCTCACGATGTATTCGCGCAGCACGGGGCCCAGCGCGGCGCGACCGTCGCCGCGTCTGGAGAACGGTGTCGGACCGGAGCCTTTGAGTTGAACGTCCCGCCTGACGCCCGCAGTGTCGATAAGTTCGCCCAGCAGCACGGCGCGGCCGTCGCCCAGCTGCGGCACGAAGTTCGCGAACTGGTGTCCGGCGTAGGCGAGCGCGATGGGCTCAGCGTCCGCGGCGAGCGTGTTGCCGGAGAAGAGCATGGCGGCCGCGGCCTCCACGGTGTCGACATCGAGCCTCAGCTCGCGCGCGAGGGGGCGGTTGAAGGCAAGCAGGCGCGGTGCCGCCGCCCGCGCCGGCTCGACCTCCGCGAAGAAGCGTGCCGGCAAGCGGCGATAGGAATTGTCGAACCCGAGCCGGATCATCCGCGCGCCTTCACTTGTGTAGACAGGTATAGGCGCGCCGGCGGAATCGTCGAGCGCTAAACGACGCGAGGGCCGCCGTCTGCCGCCGTGCGGGGCGTCTTCACGCCCGCGCCGGGCGCCACAGCGGGCCGACGGCGATAAGCAGGACCGCGACGTTGAAGAGGGCGTTCGAGGCGTTGCCGGAAGCGATGGAGCCTGCGCTGTCGAGGACGAACCACGACAGGACGCCGGCGAGCACGGTCCGGCGCACGGCTTCGGGCGCTAGATCGTAGACCCAGGCGGAGAGGCACCAGATCATCACGCCCCAGCCGAACAAGAAGCCTCCCGTGAGCGCGGAGAGGAAGCGCGTGTCGGGCGAGGCATAGGTCTGCAGGCCATCGACGGGCCAGCTCAAGATATCGAGCGTCAAGCGCGCGGGCTCCGATGTCGGCAGCATCGTTCCCAAGAAGAACACCGGCCCGAAGGAGCCGACGACGACGGCGGTGATTTTAAGCCAGAACTTATGCGAGGCGTGAGACATGGCGGTGCTTCCCTTTGGGCCGATGCCAACACTTACCGCCGCGACCGTCACGCAAACAACTACCTGGGAGGTAAGCGCTTGGCCTTCGACCGCAGTTGGTTGACGATCAGGTCGACGGTGTTTGCGATCACGTCGGGGATGCGGTCGATGGGCAAGCCGTGGTCGTTCGGCCCGGTCGCGTGGACGACGCCGTGCGGGTAGAGGACGTTGTCGAACCATTCGCCCAGCGCCGCGATCTGGCTGCTCTCGTTGGGGCAGTGTAACGAATGGGGGGGCAGTGTAAGGAATGGCTGGCGCCGATTGTCTAAGGTAGTGAATGAGGGGCGCCGTGGGATCTGAGGACGAAGCGCAGTTTGAGCTGTGGATGGCCGAGCACCTGGGCGTGCTGCACCGTATCGCGCGTGCATTCGCGTACGGTGCGAACCGGCAGGATCTGATGCAGGAGCTTATGCTCGCCGTCTGGCGTGCGGCGCCCAAATTCCGCGGCGACAGTGCGGCCTCAACTTTCATATTCCGCGTAGCGCACAATTGCGCTCTGACGTGGCGGCGCGGCGAAGCCCGTCTGCGCCGCCGGCAGATCGAGTACGAACGGTTGCGAGTCGACGACGCGCCCGATGAAGACGCGCTGCTAGAGGCGCTCTATGCCGCTATCCGGGAGCTGGAACCCCTGGATCGCTCGCTCATGGTGCTTTCGCTCGAAGGCATATCCTACGGTCAGATCGCCGCCATACACGGCTTGAGCGAAAGCAATGTCGGTGCGCGGCTGACGCGCGCGCGCCGGAAACTCGGCTCGATGATGGAGGCGAAAAATGAACTTTGAGGTCTTGCAGGCGGCCTGGCAATCGGGCGCGAATTCACCGTCGAAGGCCGCGTCGGTCTATATGCTGCACGAGGCGGCGACGGCCTTAAAGCGCCGCAGGTTGGAGGTCGGCGGCCTCATCGCCTTTGCGGGTGTCATGTTGACCATTCCTTTGGCCTTGATCGGGGTGGATGTTCTGACCGGGCAGGTTGATGCGATCGATGTCGCCCGCGAATGGGCGCTGATCCCGTTCGCTCTGATTCCGTTCGCGGTGCTGGTTCTCGTCGCGCGGCGGCATAAGACGCACATGGAACGTCACGTGGCGGCGGGCGCGACAATCTTGTCCGCGTTTCGCGCGTTGCTCGACGAGAATGCGGCGGCGCGTTTTCGGACGCACCTCATCGGCGGGGCGATCGTGATTTTTGCGCCGCTCATTTTGCTTTTGCTGCACCAGCTGGGCGAGACGGGCAAGATGGCGCCGCAGCACATGGTACAGGCCGGCGCCGTGATGGGCGGCGCTCTTGCGCTGTCGCTGATTGTCATGGCGGTGCGGTATTTCACGCGGCTCGTTCCCGAACGGCGGCGTCTCGAAGCGCTGATTGCCAGTTACGAAGTTACCGCCGACGCTTGAGCAAAGGACATTGCGATGCACAATTTCATGAGACTACCTCTCCACATCCGCCTTCTCCTGGCTGTCATATCCGCGATGGGTTTGGCGGCGGGGCTTATACTCGCGTTCGCTTAGACTAATGCTGTCCCCGAGAATATCCAGCGGAGAGCCGACAGAGCGCCGGGCGCAATGGCCATCATGGGGTGGCCGGCGCGGTTACTTCGTGGCCTTGGCGCGCAGTTGGTTGACGATCAGGCCGACCGTGTTTGCGATGACGTCTGGGATGCGGTCGAGAGGCAAGCCGTGGTCGTGGAGCGGCCAGGAGGCGTCGGCGCCGGAGAGGCTGAGCAGCATGGCCGTGGCGTCGGCGGTGGCGCGCGGCGGGGCGCCGATCGCTTTCACGGCGCGGCGGATGGCGTCGAGGCGTTTGGCGCGGCGGAGTTTTCGCATCTCGCGCCAGACGCCTTTGTCGGAGGCCAGCACGCGGCTGACGGGATGTTTGAGCGCCATGCGGTGGATGTCGCGGAAATAACGCGGCAGGTCGTCCGGCCCGGTCGCGAGGACGACGCCGTGCGGGTAGAGGACGTTGTCGAACCATTCGCCCAGCGCCGCGATCTGG
>JAIOQG010000197.1 GCA_021413465.1 Alphaproteobacteria bacterium
TGACCACCGGCATTGCGGCGGAGGAGCGCACGAACACGGTGCGGGCGCTGGCGAACGGCAATTCGGGCGCGGGAGATTTCGTGCGGCCGGGGCACGTGTTTCCGTTGATCGCGAAGGACGGCGGCGTTTTGATGCGCACCGGGCACACGGAAGCGTGCATCGATCTGTGCCGGTTGGCGAAGCTGCCGCTGGCGGGGGCGCTGGCGGAATTGACGAACGACGACGGCACGGTGATGCGGGGACCTGCGATCGCGGCGTTTGCGCATCGTCACAACATCAAGCGCATTTCGGTCGCCGATCTGATCGCCTATCGCCAGGAGCGCGAGAAGCTCGTCACGCGCATCGCGACGTTTGCGGTGGAAACGATTATCGGCGAACTGACGGGGCATACGTATGTGACGCCGTTCGACAGCGTGCATCATTTTGCTTTTACGTTCGGGTCGATCGGCAACGGGCGGGATGTGTTGGCGCGACTGCATCGCGCGCATGTGGTGGGCGATATTTTCGGCGGCGCGAAGCTGATCAATGCGGCATTGGCGCGGTTCGCGGCCGAGGGACGGGGCGTGCTCGTTTACCTGCGCGATGGGGCGGCGGGGGTGCCGGTGCTGCCGGTTGCGGATACGGAGGCTGTGAAGTCGGAGACGAAACGCCAGAAGCAATGGCGCGAGATCGGGCTCGGGGCGCAGATATTGCGCGATCTCAACGTGGTGTCGATCCGCAATCTGGTGACGCAGCCGCAAGCCTATGTGGCGCTCGCCGGGTTTGGGATCGACATCAGCGCGACGGAGATTTTGGAGTAAGCTCACTTGCGCTGCGGCGAGTCGCGGTTCGAGGAGTTTTGCAGTTGGAGCCGTCACGTTCGCCCGGCGCGAAGATCTGTCTGGAGTCGGCCGACCACGTTTTGCGAACGATGGAGCCGGCGGATGCCGAGCTCGACTGGGGCGGTTGGCTTGCGAACCCGGCGACGGCGCGGATGTTGAATACGACGCCGCGGACGCTGAGTTTGAGCGACAAACAGCGCTATATCGCAAAGTTCGATTCGAAGGCGGCCCATTTGCTCGGCATTTGGGAGAAGGGAAGCGATCGCCTGGTTGGGTTTTGGTCGATCTATGTCGATGAGATCGGCAAGGAGTTTCTGCTCAACGTTTTGGTCGGGGTCGATGACGCCAGGGCCAAAGGGGCGCAGGACGATACGTGCGATCTGATCTACGAACACTTCTTCGACCGGCTGGGCATGAAAGCGGTCCGCGGTACGGTATCGCAGAGCAACGCAAAGATGATCGCGCATCTGGCGCAACGGCGCTGGACCCGCATCGGTTCGAGCGAAAAAGCGGCTGCGACGGGTGCCAAGCCTATCAAGATCTATCTCTACCGGCTGACCCGGGAAGACTGGCGGGCGCGGGTTGCCGGGGGCCGGCGGGAAGACGGCAGCAGGCGGGCTGGCTGAAATTTGAGTCGCAGTTCGTTCCCGATGCGCTATAGAGCGTTCGACATTGGGAGAGTTTTATGGCTCAAGCACAGAGATCGGTCGTCGTGACCGGCGTGTCGACCGGCATCGGCTGGGGCGCGGCGAAGGTTTTGACGAAAGCCGGGTTCAAGGTTTTCGGCAGCGTGCGCAAGGAGGCGGACGCCAAGCGTCTGCAAACTGAATTGGGCGCGAATTTCGTGCCGTTGATTTTCGATGTGACGGACGAAAAGGCCGCGAAGGCCGCGACGTCTGTCGTGCGCGCGGGCCTTAACGGACAAAAGCTATTCGGGCTCGTCAACAACGCTGGGATTTCGGTGGCTGGGCCGCTGCTTTACATTCCGGTCGATGAGTTCCGTAAGCAACTTGATGTCAATCTCACCGGCGTCTTGATCACGACGCAGGCGTTCGCGCCGTTGCTTGGGGTGGACGATAGTTTGAAAGGCAAACCCGGCCGCATCGTCAATATCGGTTCGGTCGGCGGGCGAAATGCGTTGCCGTTTATCGTTCCCTATAACGTGTCGAAATTCGGGCTTGAGGGTTTTTCGGAAGGGTTGCGGCGCGAGTTGATGCTGTTTGGCATCGACGTCATTTTGATCGCGCCAGGCGCGGTCGCGACCGCGATTTGGGATAAGGCGGAGGAAATCGACGTCGCGCCCTATGCCAAGACGGCATACGCGGAACAGCTTAATCGCTTGAAGGCGTTTGCGGCGGAGCAGGGCAAAAAGGGTCTGAAGCCCGAGTATCTGGGCCGCCGGATCATGCAGGCGCTGACGACTTCGAATCCAAAAGTGCGGTGCGTGGTGACGCCCGACAAGATGCAGAATTTCATTCTGACGCGTGCACCGAAGCGCACGGCCGATCGCTTGGTGGCGGGGCAACTGGGCCTGTTGCCGAAGAAGGCGTAGTACAACGCGTAAAGCGAGGCCTGAGCCGCTCGTCTGGCGCCCTATCGCGCAACCGCGGGGCGAGGGCGGACGGTTCTGCATTGATCTTTCGGACGTTTTATTTGCTGCCGGGCGGACCTATATTAGGGGGCGCACGGAGCGATGGGATGACGGTCCAGGTTGCGGATACGGACAAGGGCTTCAAGGCGGCGAGACCTGCCGTCTTTTGGGGCGTTGGGATTCTTGCCGCTCTCTTGTTGCTTTATCTCGTTTTGGCGCAGGTCGAACGCATCGTCTCGCGCTGGCCCAGCGTGACGGAAGTTGCGGTTTCGCCGGTGCATTGCGAGGCGTTCGTTGCCTTGGCCAAAGCGAATTACGGCGCGGATTGGAAACTCCGGCTCGATCCGCGCGACACCACGTGCGGCCCGCAAGTGCAGCAGGAATGGGAGCGTCAAACTACATCGCGCGCCGTGCCGGAACCTGAAACGGCGCTGACCGCAAGCGAGTTGCCACCGCTAACGATTGCGGCGCCCGAGGCCGCGCGTTCGGATACGTATTGCCTCAACGTGATTTCGCTGGCGAAGGTTAAGTACGGCAACGAATGGGCGGCGAGAATGGATCATGCCGCGCGCCAGGTTTGCGCCAACGATATCGGCGCCGCGAACCGCTAGTGATGCGTTTTCTTCGGGCTTCTGTTAGAACGCCATCATCGGAACATCATCTATTCATACGAGAGTGGAGTACCCATGGCGCGCGCACGTAAAGGCGAAGGGCAGACGGCTTTGGTGACGGGGGCGTCGGCCGGCATTGGGGTCGATCTGGCGGAGTGTTTTGCCAAGGACGGCTACGACGTCATTCTGGCGGCGCGCACGGAGAGCGCTTTGCGCGAGGTCGCCGAGCGGTTGGCGAAGACTTACAAGATCACGGCGACGCCGATCGCGGCCGATTTGCAGGCGCAAGGCGGGGGCACGAAGCTTGCCGAAGAGATCAAGAAGAAAGGTCTTTCCGTCGACGTGGTCGTGAATAATGCGGGCTACGGCCAGGCGGGCGCCTTCGACGGATCGGACAAGGACGTTCAGCTCGGCATGATCGATTTGAACGATCGGGCGCTGGTGGAGCTGACGCATATCTATTGGCCAAGAATGATGGCGAACAAGCGCGGCGGCGTGTTGAACGTGGCGTCGGCGGCGGCGTTTCAGCCGGGGCCATTAATGGCGATCTATTATGCGTCGAAGGCGTTCGTGCTGTCGTTTTCGGAAGCTCTGTGGGAAGAGGCGAACGGCACCGGCGTGAAGGTGAGTTGTCTTTGCCCGGGTCCGACCGTCAGCAAGTTTCGCGATCGTGCGGGCACGGGCAAGACGCGGCTGAGCCGGGCGGGCACGCCGATGTCGTCGATGAGCGTGGCGCGCCAGGGTTACAACGCCTGGAAGGCGAACAAGCGGGTCATGATCACCGGTTTGCGCAACCGGATGACGGCGCGGCTGGTGCCGTTTTTGCCGCGCGCGACTTTGCTCAAAATCGTGCGGAACATCCAGTCGCCGCTGTAGGGTTTCTCGGGACTCATTTGCCGAATTAGTGTCCCCTTAATGTTTGCGCGAGGCTTTCGGCGTTTCGCGCGTCCGATATTGCGCGAAGCGCGTCCGTTTGGTTACGGAACCTCAAAACTCTGCCTTTAAGTTGGGCGACGGCGCAGTGCCTGTCCGTTCCTTGGCGCCCGGATTTTTCGACGCAAAGGGCGAGGTCGTTGGGCGACCCCACATATCAGTTGGCGATTGCCGGTTTGGGGCTGGTGCTGCTCGCACTCGGGGTCGCGGCGGTCGTGTGCGGTATTGGCGTCATTCGCCGCCGCGAACGGCGCTTGCTGGAGGAGTTTCAACGCCGCGTCGAGCGTTCGCTGGCCGATTGCCGGGTTAGCGAAGAACGGCTGGCCGAGGCGCAGCGCATCGGCAATATGGGCAGCTGGGAATGGAACATCGCTTCTAACGATCTGATTTGGTCGGAGCAGGTGTATCGCATCTTCGGCTTCGATCGTCAGTTTGCGCCGACTTATGACGCTTATCTGGAGCGCATTCACGTCGACGATCGCGAGTATCTTGGGCAAGCGATTAACAACGCGATGTTCGAAAACACGCCCTATCAGATCGAACATCGTATCGTGCGGCCGGATGGAGAAATTCGCGTGCTTGCGGCGCACGGCGAGGTCGAACTTTCGGATGCCGGACTGCCGGTGAAAATGATCGGCGTTTGCCAAGACGTGACCGAACGGGCGATGTTGCGGGAGGAATCGGAAACGCAACGACTGTTGCTGCGCAACGTGCTCGACGGCATGTATGTCTTCGTCGGATTGATGAAGGCCGACGGCGTATTGATCGATGTGAACCGGGCGTCGGCAGAAGCGGTCGGGCTTTTGCCGTCGGACTTGATCGGGTTGGCGTTGTGGGACAGTCATTTCTGGAACTACTCAACTTCGTCGCAAAACGTCGCGCGGGCCGCGATCGCGCGCGCGGCGGCAGGCGAGATCGTGCGCCGGGACTATGTCGTGCGCTTGAGAGACAACGAATTCATCACGGTGGATGTCGTCTTTAGTCCGTTGCGAGATCGCGACGGGCGGATCACGCAGATCATCGGGTCGGGCGTCGATGTGACGGAGCGGGTGAAGGTCGAGCGCGAAAACCAGCAGAGTTCTTTTAGGTTGGAGCAGGCGCAACGTATCGCCAGCATCGGCAGTTGGGAATGGGATTTTGTATCGGACACGCTCTCGTGGTCGGAGCAGTGTTACCGAATCGTCGGTTTGGATCCGCGTGAGGTCAGAGCGAGTTTCGAGTTGTTCTTGACGTGTACGCATCCGGACGATCGTTGCATCGTCGAAGAGGCGGCGCGCGCGGCGATGGAACATGGAGCGCCGTGCGATTTCGATCAGCGCATCGTGTTGCCGAGCGGCGAGGTGCGCATTGTGCACCAATTGGGCGAGGTCGAGACGGATGCTGCCGGCAAAGCGATCCGGTTGAACGGCACGACGCAGGATGTGACCGAGTTGCGCACGGCGTGTGCGGAACTGGTCGACGCGAAGTTGCGCGCAGAAGAAGCGAACCATTCGAAGTCGAATTTTTTGGCGAATATGAGCCACGAGTTGCGTACACCGTTGAATGCGATCATCGGATTTTCGGAAATCTTGATGAGCGACACGCCCCTCAGCGCCGACAAGCGCGCCGAGTATGCGAGCGATATTCACTCGAGCGGCAGGCACCTTTTGAGCGTCATCAACGACATTCTGGACATTTCGCGCATCGAGGCGGGCAAAGTTACGCTGGACGACGATGTGGTGGAGATTTCCGA
>JAIOQG010000198.1 GCA_021413465.1 Alphaproteobacteria bacterium
GCGTTCAACTCGCCGCCGAAGCCGTCATTCCCATAAACCGCGACAGCGGCGATAGCGTCGGCTTCGCGCTCCAACTGCATTTCTATTTGGACGACCTGTTCCCCGACTCCATCGGCAAACCCGTGTTTGCGGACTGAGCCCATGCGCAAGTTTACCGTGCAGGTCTTGCTCGCCGCCATCGCCCTCGTCGTGACGGCCGGCGGGGCGTCGGCGCACGCCGCCCTACGCCACGCCGCACCGGCGGCGGGCACGGTGCTCAGCGAAGCTCCGGTCGAAATAACGCTCGAATTCAGCGCGGCGATCGACATCGCCCGCGCAGAACTCAAACTGACGCGGGAAGCGGGCGACCCGATCGCACTCAGGACGCCTAAAAACGAACCGGCCACCGCCACAACGCTGCGCAAATCGATCGACGCGGCGTTGGCGCCGGGCGTGTATCACATCTTTTGGCGCGTGATCTCGATCGACGGCCATTGGACGCGCGGCGACTACACATTCGAAGTCGCGCCGCCGCCAGCGAATTGATCTACGTCAATCGCATCAATCAAGTTCGCTGCCATAGATGGCAGTGCCATGCACGACCGGTCCCACTTCCGATCTCGTGAACTCGCTCAACTGCGCGCGCTCGTGCTGGTGCTCGCATTGAGCGCCCAATTTCTGCTGCCCGCAATCCACTTGCGCGCTGAGGCTGCCCGCGCAGACATTTGTACCTCACGAACAACAGGCACGAACCAAAGCAACCCGGCAGGGCAAGTCCATGTCCAACTCTGTTTTCACTGCCGCGGGAGCGTCTGCGCCTCGTTGGTGCCGCCGTCCCAAATCGCAACCGTCGAGAGACCGCCTGGCCCCGCCAAGACGCGTCTCATGCGCCCCGCGCCGACGCGGCCGGTGCAGCACCGCGCGCAGCCGCCGCCCACCGGCCCGCCCGAAAATTTCGTCGCCGTCCTCGAAGTCAGCGCAACCGAAACCACTGCGATGCAAACCCACTTCACCAATGACCGCGCCGCACTTGTGGCGCGCGGTTTGGCGGCGGCCTAACGTCGAAACCTTCCATAGGTCGCGACGAGCGGAACAGCGAACCCGGCCGCCACCAGCAGGTTGAGCACCACGTTTCCAACCACATCGTGAACGAGCGAAAAACTCGTGTCGACCGCGAACCACACGCCCACCGACGCCGCAATCGCATCCCACCCGAACCGCTCGCCGCGCCGGAACGGTCCCTGTACAAGTAAAATGATGACCACCATCCAGCCGATCATCACCGCACCCAGCACGCCGCTCGTAAACTGAATCTGGGCGACCGCGGGCGGCGAATAATCCGTCTGCGGCGTTAGCGTCGCGAGATAGATCGCATCGAACAGAAAGCCACCGGCACTCGGGGCCAGAAGCAAGACCAGACTAAGCGCGATCACGCCGCCGGCCACCGCCAACAACCAACCGCGCCAAATCATCGGCACTTCCACGGGCGCATCCGCACGGTTTTGCATAACGTCGTCTCTCCCCTGAACGCAGGCAACCGCCAATCGAATGAGAGTGCCGGGCCGCGACGGCTAAGCGCAATAACCTCCCGTTTCGCAAATAGGGGCGCAGAAGCGAACGTCGGCGCGTCTTATCTCTGTCACCCTATTCGTCTACGCAAGATTGCTCCCATCAACGTCGAAGCGCACTCTCTTGCTTTTTTGCTGGTGGAGCATTGATGCCGGTCAAGGTCGCGCGCGATCATTCGGGCAGTATGTTGATAGAAGAAGGGAAAAGATGATCTTGGTGGCTCTTCGCGCAGGCGGAAAAGATGATCTTGGTGGCTCTTCGCGCAGGCGTCGTTTACTTCGCGATCGTGTTTGCGGCGGGCTTCGCGCTCGGCACGATCAGGGTGCTTTTCGTCATCCCGCAACTTGGCGAGACCAACGCCGTGCTGCTCGAACTGCCGGTGATGCTCGCGCTGTCGTGGGTCGCATGTAGGTGGCTGGTGCGGCGATTCGCGGTTCCGCCCCGCGTGGTAAATCGGCTCGTCATGGGCGGCGTTGCATTCGCCTTTGTCATGCTCGCCGAACTGGGAGTTTCGGTCTTCGGCTTTGACCGGACGCTGCCGGAGCATTTTGCCGCCTACCGCTCGATAGCGGCGCAAATCGGCCTCGCGGCGCAACTCGGTTTTGCCGCGTTTCCCCTTGTGCAGGCATCATTTTGGCGGACCGAAGCCTAGATCACACCTCAGGCGCCGGCATCTGGCTTGCACGCCCAAGAGTTGCTATCTCTCCCCCATGAGCATCCGCCCCTATCGCGACATCGCCCGCCGGAAAAGCCGAAAGATCCGCGTCGGATCGGTTGAGGTCGGCGGCGATGCGCCCATCACCGTGCAGTCGATGACGAACACGCTGACGACCGACATCCAGGCGACCATTCGCCAGGTGAAGGCGTTGGAGGCGGCGGGCGCCGACATCGTGCGCATTTCCTGCCCCGATGAAGAATCGACCGCGGCCCTCAAATCCATCATCCGCGCCGTCCAGGTGCCGATCGTTGCCGACATCCACTTCCACTACAAACGCGCCATCGAAGCCGCCAACGCCGGCGCCGCCTGTCTGCGCATCAATCCGGGCAACATCGGCTCGGCCGCGCGCGTGAAGGAGGTCGTGAAGGCCGCAAAGGATCACGGCGTCTCGATGCGCATCGGCGTCAACGCCGGCTCGCTGGAGAAAGAACTGCTCGAACGCTACGGCGAACCGTGCCCCGAAGCGATGGTCGAAAGCGCCCTCAACCACGCGCGCATGCTCGAAGACAACGACTTTCGCGAGTTTAAGATCAGCGTGAAGGCCTCCGACGTCTTCCTCGCCGTCGCCGCCTATCAGGGCCTGGCAGACGCCTGCGACTACCCGCTGCATCTGGGCGTCACCGAAGCCGGCGGCCTGATGTCCGGCACGGTGAAGTCCGCCATCGGCATCGGCTCGTTGCTATGGGCCGGCATCGGCGACACGATCCGCGTCTCGCTGTCTGCCGACCCGGTCGAAGAAATCCGCGTCGGCTTCGACATCTTGAAATCGCTGGGCCTTCGCCATCGCGGCGTCAACGTCATCGCGTGCCCGTCCTGCGCGCGCCAGGGCTTCGACGTTATCAAGACGGTCGCGATCATCGAAGACCGCCTGAAACACATTACGACGCCGATGTCGCTCTCGATCATCGGCTGCGTCGTCAACGGCCCCGGCGAAGCCGCCCAAACCGACATCGCGTTTACGGGCGGCGGGGCAGGGTCGGGCATGGTCTACATCGCCGGCAAACCCGACCATAAGATGGACAACGAACGCCTCGTTGAACACATCGTCGAATTGGTGGAAAAGAAAGCCGCCGAAATCGAATCTAAGCGCGAGAAGACGCCAGCCCCAGCGCTCGCGAAATAGCTACACCGAGTTACACCCTTGATCGCGCCCGCCCAAATCGACCGCATTCTCGACCGC
>JAIOQG010000199.1 GCA_021413465.1 Alphaproteobacteria bacterium
AGATCGTCGTCTTCGAACGACTGACCCACAGCCAGGCTGATGTTGCCCGTAAACTTGTTCGCACCTGCAACGGCGCTGGCGCCGGTGAGCGCAACCGCGACGACGGCGGTGCTGGCCATACCGGCCAATTTCCAATTCATGAAAGCCTCCAATTACCCAGGGATGATGAAGTCGAGAAAAGCGCCAACCCGCATGTTTGAAGGGATTAATCAGCGGGCGGAAAAGGCGGCGGACAATCACACGCTGAAGTAATGAAAGTAAAGAGCGTAGTTACCCATTGAACCGAAAGAACAAGTCCGCCAAAAAACACCTGAAATATAAAGGAATACTATGGTTAATTTTTTCTATAGTGGTACCACTTTTGGATAGGCGCACGGCACGACTCAACTCAGGGGGATGAGTGCACTCGGTGCAGAACTTTTAATTGGTGAAGCCATCCATCTCGTGACATACGTGCAACAGCGCCTCGGCACACGCTGGTGTTGGTAACAAACCAAATTTACTATGGGTCTGCGCTCGCCGGTGGGGACCGGGGCGCGGCTTGGGACAATGGGGGTTTCGTGGGCGAACTCTTTGCCGCGATCACGAATTACGCCGTGCAGACGTCGCTGCTGGAAGTGCTTGCGACAACGGCGAGCGCATTGCTGCTGCTCGCGCTTGCGAGTTTGCTTGTCGAGTATCTTCGTCTGAAGAAACGCTTCGCTAAGGCGGAAGCCGACTTGTTCGAAAAAACCGTCGGCAGGCAAAGCACGAACTGGACGAACACCGCGCAAAATTTGGAACGCAAAGCGAAGGATCCCGGTCTCGTCGCGCAAAGCAGCGCTATGACGCATATTTACATGCTCGATGAGGCCGCCAACGCCTGGCTCAAAGGCAGCCAATGGCCCGAAGCGTTGCGCGTGACGCAGGAATTCTTGCGCGAGTGCTGTCACGCCATCGGCCGTCCGAGCATACCGGAAGACGATTTCCGTGCGGCAGCGGATTTGATCGCACAGCGTCTTGGCTCCTACGCCGACTTATCGATTGCAGCGAACGAGGCGACGGAGAACGCGCTGCATTTTCTAATGGCGCTCGACGCCAATCTTTCGGTCTTCGCCAAAAACCCGCGCATCGAAATCTTGCGCACGCATGTTGCCGCCACATGCAAGGCCGTCGAGACCAAGCCCGACGCGAAATCGAAAGTCGCCTAGACCGGCGCGCCGGAACTCAAACCAAGCTCGATTTCAAATACGCCAGAAATTCTTTCGAGTCGGGTTTGTTTTCTTGCAAGATCAGAATGATGCGATGAATTTGCGCGTCGTTCACGCCGAGCTTTTTCATCTTTTTCACTAATTCCGGATCGCGCAGCCGGCCAATCATCTCGGTCGGCGCAAGCTTTGAATAGTCCTGAATCGTCGTCTTCACGGCTTTAAGAAGATTGCTGTTGGCCATCTACGTTCCCCACCTCGCCCAAATCCGGCGAACCCGCGCCATCATATCGCACGGGCGAAAGCCTGTCTCTAAGCCTCGACGGCACGTCGTTCGCCTGATCGTTGTGAAGCACAGGCAAATTGCGCCATTCCGGCGAGAAAGCCGGCGACCCGTCGGGGCCCACCCCGCAGTGTCGCGCCTCAAACCGCGGCCGTAAACGGCCGGTCGTGAATCCACTGCGACAATATGAATTTCTCATTCCGCGTCACCGGCGTCGCGGCGTGCAAGCTCAACTTTTCGGGCGTTCCGTTGACGTCGACATGCGCGAAGTAAATCCCGTCGCCGGTTTTGCCTTTGTGTCTCAAACCGATTTTAGGAAACTCAAGTTCGCCGCCGTCGTAATCGTCGTTGAGGTAAAGCAGAAACGTCGCGATGCGATCGCCTTTGTACGCGCCGCCTTGACCGTACCCCTGATTGCCAAGCCGCAAAGCGTCGTAATGCGCTTTGATCTCTTCGCCCAATGCATAATGGAAAATCTGCGGCGGCTCGAAAGCAACGACCGGCATTGTCGTGATGGCCGACACCCGCTCGCGCACGACCTGCAGCACAAGATCGGCCCCCACGATATCGAACTTAAAGTCGCTGCAAGTGCGCGAATCGAGCACGTTCGACTTTTGCCCGTCGAACATCAACGACCGTTCGAATTTCCCTTCGCCGCGCGCGATCAACCACGCGCACACCTCGGCCGGAACGAATTTTTCCACCGCACGAATCCGCGGCGCTTCGCACAAGGCGCGCCGCTGGGGCGGCGTACGCCAAGCGTTCAGATCCACGCTCTGGCGCAGCGCGCCCCAAAGATTCGCTTCGCCGCCGCGCGCGCGCGCCACCAACGCACGGTCGCCGGCAAGAATGAGCAATTGCCCGCGCGCATGCACCGATCCCAACTCGGCCGCTTTCTGCACAAGTCCAAGAGCTTCGTCCCAATTTTGCGGCATCCACGCGCCGGCGGCCTTCAGCGTAGCCATCTGGGCCAAAGCGCCCGGCTCACCGTGTTGCGCCGCCGCCGTCAGCAGTTTGAGGCCTTCTTGCGGCTCGAAAGGCGCCTGACGCCCGACAAGCAATCGCAGGCCGAGCGCAGTAGCGGCCTCAGCATGGCCCGCGTCGGCCGCACCGCGCAGCGTTGCCACGGCCTGCTCGTGCAGGCCCTGAGCATCAAGTTCGCTCGCGCGCGCCATCGCCGAAGTCCCTGTTCCTAAGGTCCCCTTTGAAGACGTGAGACTGAAAGAGTCCGAAACACTCATAGGATCCTGAACCCGGTCACTGGGCTTTCGTATATTTTGCGAACGTAGGCCAAGCGGGTCAAGCGCCAGCATGATCGCAATCTCTCAGGATTGAAACGGAAGCTGAAAACATGGTTAGGCTTCGCCGCAATTCCGCCGGGAGACCCACATGCCAACGCTCTATCAAGATCCACGCTCGGGCAACTGCTTCAAAGTCGTGCTCACGGCCGCGCATTTGGGCCTGCCGCTCAAGACTATCGATATCGACGTCACCGCCGGCCTGACGCGCCGGCCCGAATTCCTCAAGAAGAACCCCAACGGCCGCGTGCCGGCGCTCGAACTTGATGACGGACGCGTTCTGCCGGAGTCGAATGCAATCATCTGGTATCTCGCGTCGGGCTCGCCGCTGATCCCGTCGGATCGCTTCGCCGTTCTTCGAACAATACAGCCACGAACCCTACATCGCCGTGGCGCGCTACTGGATGAAGTTCGTCTCTAAGGAGGAATTATCCAAGAAGGAACACCTCATTCCGGAATGGCATGCCAAGGGCAACGCCGCTCTTGCTGTGATGGAAGGCCACCTCAAGCACAACGAATGGTTCGCTGGCGCACAGTATTCGCTCGCCGATATCGCACTGTACGGTTACACGCACTGCGCCGAAGAGGGCGGCTTCGATCTCAAAAATTATCCGGCAATCTGTGCCTGGCTAAAACGAGTTGCATCGACCGATGGCTACGTCAAAATGGGAATGCCCGTCGCTAGTTGACGCGCGCATTCACGTTTGTGAACGGCAGCGCCATTGTCCGCGCGTAAGGCTTGATCGCATCTTGCACCGACGCGCTCGCCACCAGCGCCTTCATGCGATAGCGCGAGTCGTTGAGATCGCTCCCCGGGCGCGCCCAATCGGTATAAAGCTGCGCCGTCAAAATAGCAGTCATGCGCAATTCGGGCCGCTTGAACATTCCAGTCAGCACGCCGGCCGCTTTTTCCGATTCGCCGACGCAAACGAACGCGGCCAACGCCTGTGCGGGCGCGGTATCGACTAGCGCCGCAAGTTCCGCCAATGCCGCGTCACGCTTTCCCGCACGATCGAGATCGTGCGCGGCGCAGACCTCGATTTTCAACGCCTCCGGCAACTTCGCCGCCGAACCCAATGAGGACAAAAGCAGTATCGCGCCTTCGTCGTCGCCCGATACCTCAAGCACGTCGGCGATGGCGATCCGCAAGGACGCCGGCGCCGACACCACTTCGCGCAATAGTTCGCGCGCCGTCCGTCGCGCCGCCCACGTTTGCCCCAAATCGGAATAGGCGCTCGCAATCTCAAGCCGCAACGCAGGCCCGGCTGGACGCTTTTCTTTCCGCGCTTGCTCTAAGGCGTGCAAGCCCAACCGCACCGCCTCTTCCGATTGCCCGATCGCCCGCAGCGAACGCATCAAGTCGAGCCAATCCGAAGCGTTCATCGTTTGACTTTCAAGCTGCGTCTGCACGCCGCGTTCCACGCGGGCCACAAGGGCACCCGGCGCCAACAACCCGCGCAAACTTGGATGCTCCCATAACGGCTCGAACGACTTGTCGGTCAAAAGCATGCTCAAAATCGCCGGCGATTCAAGCGCATCGGTTTGACGCACCGCATCCTCGACACGTCGCTCGCGCAGCAACAGATTAATGTACCGAAGCCGTAGTAGATCCGGCACGCGCCGACCCGACGGTCCGGTATAGCGCCCCTCAACGAGGCGTACGATCACACGATCGCGCAACTTTGCGTTCGCACCGTCGAGCGAAGCGACAATCGCATCTATGATGGTGGGCCGCAGCCGGTTGGCATATATCAGCGTTTCTTCTTCTAGATCGAGAATGGCGCTTGCCGCTTTCTCGTAGAGCCCGCGCGTCGCCAATATTGCGACCAAGGCAGCCCAAGTATAGCCGTTGGGGCTCTCCCGAAAACGCTCGCGTACCTTCGCCTCGCCGTCATCGCCTCGGCCAAGCCCCACAAGGGCCCGCGCCTCAAGATAGGCAGCCCAGTCGATGTCCACGCCTGGAATCTTTACGTCTGTTTGTACGGAACCCACCAACACCAGAGCATCGGCAAAACGACCCTCGTCGATCGCGCCGGCAGCCCGCTCAAGCCGCGCATCCGCAGGTTTAGGGGCGTGCTCCACAAGCGCTGTCGGCGCTGACGGCGCAGCAACAACCGCGGCCTGCACCGGCGCAGCCGCAAGCGTCGACGCTATGACGATCCAAAGCCCAGTCAAATTCACTACCCCTGCGGCCGCCCCCGCGTCGCCGAACGCCCAGAATAGCAAACATTGCTGCGTTGCACGCGAGCTCTCCGCATGTCTTTCGGAGGTTGTGTCTTAATCGACACGTCGCCTTCCCAAGAACCACAAGTTCTCGGACACTTTCCGTAGGGCTGCGAATCACGCAGCCACAAGAGGGGATTTGCCATGGATATTGGTCGAAAAATGGCCGCTGAGTTTGTCGGGACCTTTTGGCTTGTACTTGGCGGCTGCGGCAGCGCCGTCATCGCCGCCGCCTTTCCCGATGTCGGGATAGGCCTTCTGGGCGTGTCGCTTGCATTTGGATTAACCGTTCTGACGGGTGCGTACGCGTTCGGACATATCTCGGGCGGGCATTTCAATCCCGCGGTGACGGCCGGTCTGTGGGCCGGTGGTCGCTTCCCCTCGGCGGAGATACTGCCCTATTGGGCCTCGCAAGTGCTGGGCGCCATCTCCGGCGCTGGCGTGTTGTACGTCATCGCCTCAAGCGCACCGGGTTTTGATCCCGCCGCTGGTTTTGCGTCGAACGGCTACGGCGAACATTCCCCCGGCCAATACAGCATGGGGTCCGCGCTCGTGGCCGAAGCCGTTTTCACCTTCATGTTCCTGCTGATCATTCTCGGCTCGACCGGAAAGAAGGCGCCTCCCGGCTTCGCCCCCATCGCGATCGGTTTGGCACTGACCCTGATACACTTGATCAGTATCCCCGTGACGAACACGTCGGTGAACCCGGCGCGCAGCATGGGGCCGGCGATCTTTGTTGGCGGCTGGGCCCTTGAGCAGCTTTGGCTTTTCTGGGTAGCCCCCCTCGCCGGTGGCATCGCCGCGGGCTTCTTCAATCGCTGGCTCAACGAAGAGTCGAAATAGCCAAAAAAGAAGCCGGCATGCGGCTGGGGAATCGCATGCCGGCTGGCCAGATTTCGCGCGCGAGGCATGCGCACGAAGCTCATTTGAGTGCTGAAGACTTAGCGACGGCTGGTCCCGTCGCACCATCAATATGCGCCGGCAGACCTTTCGCGATCATGTCCTGTGGATGAAATGTGCGTAAGGTCTGCGCCTCACACTTCCGTGAGCGCGATCAGGAATATGGACGCCAGGCCGATCGACAGAACGATCGAATACACAAACAAAAGCGCGACGCCCTTCAACGTCGTCAGCCACCAGCTGCGGCCATAGACGCGCCTCATCGCCAGCAGCAAATAGACGGCGAGCAGCAGCCAAACAAATCCCAGATAGTCGGCACTGCCCAAAATCGCCGCACCCACGGCGACCACGGACATCGCCACGAAAATTACGGTGTGAATGTGGATCGAAAACACCAACTGCTCGAACAGATACACCTTGGGCGACCAATGCATCAGCGCCAATAACAAGGCAAAGATCGGCACCAACACCAGCATGAGGCGCGGCAACCAAATGTTCAGCGGCCCGTTCAATTTAACCGGATCGGCGCGCGCGTGCTCATAACCCAGCATCGCACGCTTTACCGTGGTTTCGACCCAACGCATGCCGGCAGCCTCGTCGGGCGTCGCACTGTCGACCTCGACTTTGAGTGACTTGCCGACATCGGCTATCTCTCGCTGCTCTTCGGCGCTGAGATTGTTGTTCCCGACAGCTTTCGCCGGAACGAAAAAGTCGACGGCCACGCGGGTCTCGAATTTTCGGTCTGCGACGACAACACCGGTCTGCGTCTTCAGCGCATCGGCAGCCTGCGCCGGAAGCGCAGCGATGGCCACTCTGTCGCTGCGAAACGCAACAAGCGCCAACCCGGTCGCCTGCAACGTCAGAAAGAACACCAGCGTCGCGATGACGAACAACCGGAACGGCGGCAACAGCGACGCGCGCTGCCCGGAATTGTAGCGACGGGTGAATTCACCCGGCTGCGCA
>JAIOQG010000200.1 GCA_021413465.1 Alphaproteobacteria bacterium
TGAAACTCGCGCAACTCCGTCTTCAGCACGAAATCGGAGCGTAACCCGATCGATTGCCGCCCAACGGATACGATCTTGCCGGTGTTCTCAAACGATTGAATGAGCAATTGCTGCATCATGCGCGGTGCACGATCGGCCCAACGCGACCCACCAAAATACTTCACCTCAAGTGACGACGGCGCGATGGCGATGCGATCGGTATCGATGCCCTTGGCCGTCGAAGGCTCGTCGACGATCAGTTGCCAATCGACCGCGGGAATATCGGCGGGAAACGTGCTCTTAGGCGAAAGGACGTATAGATCGGGCGCCGGCCCACTGCCCAAATCGGGCAGACTGCAACCGCCGAGCGTCAGAGCGGCAAATCCGGTCACGACCAGCCCAGCTCTACGATATGTTGCTCCGCGTCTCATTTCCCGCCCCCCGACTTATACTCATTCGCCTTGTCGCCGAAGAAAAGCGACGATGGGTTGTTGTCAAATCTTTGCGCCGCGCGATCGACCGACGCGATCATTTGCCGGGCATCGCTGATCGCCAGCAAAAGCTCGGGCAATCCGCTGCGCGCAAAATCGCGCAGCGGCCCACGGGCATCGTTCATAATTTGTCGAAAGTCGCTCGCGACCCCTCTCACATCGGCCAACGTAGATCTCGCATCGCCCGCGATGATTTTGTCGACGTTGGAGGCGATCGAGTCGAATTTCTGCGACGCCTTTGCCAAATTCGAAGACAGTTGCTCGATATGGGCGATTGAGGCGCCGAATTTTTGCTCGTTCTCGCCGCTCAGAAATGTGGACAAACGGTCCAGCACCAGATTGCCGCGATTGATCAACTCCGGCGCACCGGCGAACAATTTCTGAAACGCCGACTTGCGCGTTTCGATCATCGGATATCGCTCGTTTTGACCTGCAACCAAGGGATTGGACTTCGGCGACCCGCCCGCAATCAAAATCGCTGCAACGCCGGTCAAGCCCTGCGTCTCGAGACTGGCATAGGAATCCTCTTTCACCGGCGTCATTCGATCGACCTGAATGCGCACCAAGACGTTGTTCGGATCGTCCTCGTCGAGCTTAAGGTCGATCACCTCGCCAACCTTGATGCCGTTGTAGAGCACGTCGGCCGCCTTGCTAAGTCCCGACACCGAACCTTGGAATCTTAAATCGTACAACTGATGCTGCTTGGAAAAGTCGATCTTGCCGATCCACAATAAGAACAGCACCGTCAACACCGTCATGCCGATGGCGAAGCTACCGATCAGCAAATGATGCGCGCGGGTTTCCATAACTTGGCTCCTTCAACTCAAGACCGCATCGGGACGGACTTTGCGGCCATGGCCGCCCGCCCCCGCGGACCGTGAAAATACTCGCGAATCCAGGGATGCTCCTGGGTCATCATTTCGTCGATTGTACCCGTGACCAGCACCTTTTTCTCGGCCAGAACCGCAATCCGGTCGCAAATGGCATAAAGACTATCGAGATCGTGGGTCACCATGAACACGGTAAGTCCCAACGTGGCCTGCAAATTCTTGATCAATTCGTCGAACGCCGATGCGCCGATCGGGTCCAAACCGGCCGTAGGCTCGTCCAAAAAGACAATCTCCGGGTCGAGCGCCAGCGCACGCGCAAGACCCGCCCGCTTGCGCATCCCGCCCGACAGCTCGGAGGGGAACTTCGGACCCGCTTCCGGCGGCAAGCCCACGAGCCCGATCTTGATCGCGGCGATCTCGTCCATCAACCGTTGCGGCAGATGAAGATGCTCCTTCAACGCGACCTGGATGTTCTGCGCGACCGTCAAGGACGAAAACAGAGCGCCGTCCTGGAACAGAACCCCCCACCGCCGTTCGGCCGCGTGCGCGTCTTCAGGCGTCATCTCCGAACGCGCCTTGCCGAAAATCTCGATCCGCCCCGCGGCAGACTTGTTCAGACCCAAGATCGTTCGCAACAGCACCGACTTGCCCGTACCCGACCCGCCGACGATGCCCAACACCTCCCCGGAATAAATGTCGAGATCCAAGCGGTCGTGAATGACTTGCGGCCCGAACTGATTGCGCAATCCTCGGATCGATATGATCGCGTCGTGGCCCATCGCGTTCATATCCCGAGCTTCACGAACATGATGGAGAACAGCGCATCCACGACGATGACGATGAAAATACCTTCGACCACCGATGCGGTCGTACGCTGACCGACGGACTCGGCGCTGCCTTCGACCTTCATCCCTTCGAAGCAACCGATCATCGCGATCAAAAGCCCGAACACCGGCGCCTTGATGAACGCAACGCCCGCGTCCCATACGTCGACCGCCTCGTTCAATCGCACCAGATACATTTGCGGCGACATGCCCAGCTCCATCCAAACGACCAACCCGCCGCCCAGAAGACCCATCATCGCGCCAATGAAGCCCAGTATGGGAACCATGACGATCAGCGCGATCACGCGCGGCAATACCAACACTTCCATCGGGTCGAGACCCAACGTCCGCATGGCATCGATTTCTTCGCGCAACTTCATCGAGCCGATTTGCGCCGTGAAAGCGCTCCCCGATCGGCCGGCGACCATGATCGCCGTCATCAGAATGCCGATCTCGCGCAAGAACGAGACGGCCACCAAATTGACGGTAAAAATTTCACCGCCGAAGCGTTTCAACTGCTCCGAACCCTGAAACGCCAATACCGCGCCGATCAGAAACGAAATCAAGCTGACAATCGGAACCGCGTTTAGTCCCGCTTGTTCCATGTGATAAACGGTCGAAGTGGCGCGCATGCGCCGGGGATTGACCAGCGTCTTGCCCAGCGTTTCGAGGATCAGTCCCAGGAACGCAACAAGGTCACGCAGCGTATGCCCGGCCTCTTCCAGCGCCGCACCCATTCGCACGACGACGTTGACGAACGGATTGCCGTACGGCCGCGTGGCGTGCATCGGCTGATCGGCTTTCGCCACCGCATGGAGCAACGTCGCTTGCGGGGATGAGGCGCCTGCAACGGTCACAACTGCGCCACCGCGTTGCAGCGCCGTGCTGGTGCGATGAATAAGCCAAGCCCCGGTCGTGTCCAGCTTTCGAATGTGCGAAAGATCGAACGTCGCCGCCCGCCGCCCATACGGGTCGATCGCCTGCAGCGCCTTATCGACGGCATCGGCGTGCCGCACAATCCAATCGCCTTGCGGCCGCAGCATCAATGACGACGCGTCTTCGGACACGTCGAGCCACGCCTCGCTTTGGGCTGCCCCTGCCATAAACTCGCCTGCCCCGCACTAACGCTGCACGACGCACCCTCTAGCGTCATGCCGAACCGAATCAAGAGTGTGCCCGCATGCCCAAATCGCAGCAAGTTGGTCCAAGGCGAGGCGCCACACGCGCGCCCAAGCGCAAGAACGCGTGATAAGCCGCACAGACCTGCGCTTGCGTTGCCCGCCGACTCGGCCATAAATCGACCTAGAGCTAGGGGTTAGATACGACTCTTCGCGTATCGGTTGCGCCGTAAAGGAGGCACGCGTTCCATGACGGAGACCGGCCACACATCTAAAAATTCGGCACATCAGTCAGCCGACGGACGTTCGCAATTCATCCCGGTGCTCAAAACGGACATCGTGACCACCCTGACCCACAGTGGCCTAACACCCGATCAGCAGGGCGATTTCGAAACCCTTTGCAGCTTTCTGGGCAGTTACTTCCACCACGATTTTTTCGACGAACTGACCGAACTGAAAGACATATACGCCTGGTTCTCGCCGGCAGGACCGCGTCCGGCAAAGCGCGAACCGCCGGATGGTGGCGACGCCTACCGGCGCCTGACGGAAACGTTCGACAGCGTATTGAAGCGCGCTAATTTCACCGAAGTGTCCCGCGCCGACGTCGAAGCTTTGGGTGGGGAACACCCGCTGCTTGACGTCAAGACGCGCACGCCGATGCAAGCCTACGAATCGATCCGCATCTTCTATCGCGGCCGCCACGCCGAAAAGGTTGCGCACGCCGGCGCGCTTGGTGTTGGAAAGATCGAGATCCCTGTCGAAGTCTTCGATGACGTTGTCGTTTTCGTGCGCTTCAAACAAACGCTATCCGCCAAGCGCGGCCGTCTCGCGCTGCGCCGCGGCACCGGACTTCCCGGCGACGCGCAACCGGGTAGCGTACTGATCAAATCGTTCCGCAATATTTCACGCTTCGAATTGCCGATGCTTATGCCCGACGTTCAAGTCGTGATGAGCCGCAAGGACGCCGTGCTATTGGGCGGCCCGGCTTTGCTCGGCGCGGTCCCTATCGCCCTCAACATCTTGCCCGCGCTCTCCGTCGTGCTCGTTGTTGCCGGTGCCTATCTGGGCTTTTCCGGCGCGCCGACCCAAGAAAAATTGGTGAAAGCCGTCGCGGCGCTATCGGTTCTTGTCGGCGCTGGCGCCTTCATGTTTCGTCAGTACTCGAACTATGCCTTCCGCAAGCTGAAATACCAAAAGCGTTTGGCCGACAACATCTACTTCAAGAACATCAACAACGACGCCGGTGTTTTCGAAACGCTGATCGGCTCGGCCGAGGACCAAGAAGTCAAAGAAGTCCTCCTCGCCTACCACGCCCTACTGACCGGCGGCCCCGCCGCAAACGAAGCGGAACTCGACACGCGCATCGAAGCCTGGCTGAAAGCGAACTTTGCCGTCGACCTCGATTTCGAAGTCACCGATGCGTTGGCGAAGCTTGAGCGGCTGGGCTTCCTCGCCTCAAAAGACGGTAAACTCGCCGCCGTTCCCCTGGGCGATGCGCTCACCCGTCTCGACACGCTGTGGGATCGGCTTTACGACTTCTCCCCGAAGCCGCACGCAAGCGTCGCCGCCTGACGCGCCGGCAGCCTAAAGGGGAACATGGCGCAACGGGACGCAACGACTCGCGAAGGCGCACTGGCGATGGCCGGCATCGGCGGCCTATTGCGCTGGCTCGGACTGGTGCCATGGATGGTAATCGCGGGCGCATTCGTTTTCCAAATCTACGATGTCGGCGGAATCCTCGGTGGCCTTCAAATCCAAGTCTTCGACTTTTATCAACGCAGTGCGCCGCGAGCTTACACCGACGCCTCCGTCCGCTACGTCGACATCGACGAGGAAAGCCTCAAGCGCATAGGTCAATGGCCGTGGCCGCGCACCACAATGGCCGCGCTGACGACGAAGTTGCACGAGGCTGGCGCGGCCGTAATCGCGTTTGACATGGCCTTTCCCGAACCTGATCGCACATCGCCCGATATGGTCGCCCGCACCCTTCCATCCGGCACGGAATGGGATGCGGCGCGGACCCAATTGTCGGGCCTACCGAACAATGATGTTAAATTCGCGGCCGCGCTGAAACAAACGCCGTCGGTGCTCGGTTTTATCATGACCGAGAGAGACACCGGCAGAGTTCCGATCCTGAAGGGTGGCCTTGGTGTCGTTGGCGACGGTAAACCCGAGAACACGGTTCCGCAATTTCCCGGTGCAACTGTATCGCTCGACGTGCTGCAGCAGGCCGCACCCGGAATTGGCTCGTTCAACACCTCGCCCGACGACGACGGCATCATTCGCCGCGTTCCGCTTTTTGTTTCACTCAAAGGTAAAATCTATCCAGGCCTAGCGCTAGAAGCACTTCGCGTCGCCCAAACGAACGAAACCGGATCTACCCCCTCGTTTCTGATCAAGACAGCGGGAGCTTCCGACGAAATGGCAGCAGGCATCGATCCAAATCGGATCGTCAGCGTCAAAGTTGGTGCCTTTGAAATTCCGTCCACCCGCGACGGGCAGATGTGGGTCCATTACACCAACGGAAAAACCAAACGCAGTATCCCTGTTTGGAAAATACTTGATGGTTCGGCCGATATGGCCCAGCTCGAGGGCGCTGCTATATTCATTGGGACCAGCGCTGCAGGATTGCTCGATCTTCGCTCAACGCCGATCAGAGTCGATGCGCCCGGGGTGGAGGTTCACATCGAAGCGCTCGAACAAATGCTGCTGCGCCAGTTTCTGGAGAGACCCGACTGGAGCCCAGCCGTCGAACTGGGCTTCGCGACTTTGTTGGGCCTCTTCGTGTTGCTCGCCATCGCCCGCGTTCCGGTATTCTGGATTGCAGGCGTCGCCATCGTCGGCGTCACGGCCGCAATAGGGACATCCTGGTGGGCGTTCACGGAGCGCGGTTGGCTTCTCGACCCCGTCGCGCCTTCGCTCAACATCGCGTTCGTCTTCGCCGCCGCCAGCCTCGTCAAATTCATGCGTACCGAGGCCGAGCGCCGCACGGTGCGCAGCGCCTTCGCGCAATACCTGCCGCCCGACGTCGTCGAGGCCATCGCGAACGACCCCTCGAAGCTGAAACTCGGCGGCGACACGCGCGAACTGTCGATCATGTTCTGCGACATTCGCGGCTTCACGCCGATCGCCGAAAGCTTCCGCTCCGATCCGCAAGGATTGACGCGCCTCATCAACCGCGCCTTGACGCCCCTGTCGCGCGAAGTCCTGAACCACCGCGGCACGATCGACAAATATATCGGCGATTGCGTCATGGCGTTCTGGAACGCGCCGCTCGACGATCCCGATCATGCGACGCACGCCTGCGAATGTGCCTTGGCGATGATGGATTCCCTTGTCGTGCTCAATCGCGAGCTCACCGCCGAAGGCTTCTACCAATCTCACGCCGTCAAACCGATCGACGTTTCGATCGGCATCAACACCGGCGTCTGCGTCGTCGGCAACATGGGATCGGACCTGCGCTTCGACTATTCCGCGCTCGGCGACAGCGTCAACATTTCGGCGCGCATCCAATCCTTCGCCGGCAATTACGGCTTCCCCATCGTCATCGGCGAGGATACCGAAACCGTCGTCGCGCAAAAGTTCGCCTTCCTCGAAGTCGACTACATCGCCGTCAAAGGCCGCGCCACGCCGACCTATATTTACGCCCTCATGGGCCATGCGCATGTCGCTGAGACGAAGACGTTCCAACAACTGAACGACGTGCTCAAAAAACTGTTCGCAGCCTTCCGCACCCGCGATTGGGCCAAAACGAAAGCGGCGATCGCCGAGGGCCGCAAGATCGCGCCGGAACGCCAAGCGATCTTCGACACCTATCAATCGCGCGTGACGCACTACGAGCACGAACCGCCGCCCGACGATTGGGACGGCGCATGGTCCGCCAAAGAAAAGTGAGCGGCGTCCGCCTTCACATCGCCGACGAACGCTGGCCGCTTGCCTCAGAATTCCGCATCGCGCGCGGCGCCAAAACCGAAGCCCACGTCGTCACTGCCGCAATCACTCAAGGCGCGTTCACGGGCCGTGGCGAATGCGTGCCCTACACCCGTTACGGCGAAACCGTTGACGGCGTCGTCGGCGCAATCGAGTCCATTCGAAGCGACATCGAACAAGGCGCCAAGCGCCAAGACCTACTGCGCCTGCTGAAACCCGGCGCCGCGCGCAACGCGCTCGACTGCGCTCTGTGGGACCTAGAGGCCAAGCAGAATGCCCGCCGCGCCTGGGATATCGCCGGACTGCCGGAACCGCAACCGGCCGAAACCGCTTTCACGATCAGTCTCGGCGAACCGAAGACGGCAATCCACACCGTCCGGTCCGACACAACCTTCATCGTCGACCCGAACGAAGCCTGGTCGTTCGACCAGTTGAAAATTTACGCCCCAGAGCTCAAACGCCTGGGCGTCAAACTCATCGAGCAGCCATTACCCGCCAATGCCGACGCCAGCCTCGAAGGCTATGATTCGCCCGTCCCCCTTTGCGCCGACGAATCCGTGCACACCGCGTCGGACTTGCCCCGCCTAGCCGCCAAATATTCGGCGATCAACATCAAGCTCGACAAGACCGGCGGCCTCACCGCCGCGCTGGCCCTGGCCCGCGAAGCACAA
>JAIOQG010000210.1 GCA_021413465.1 Alphaproteobacteria bacterium
CGGCCATCGGTAAAGAGATGTGTGGACAGAACGCCGCGATCCTTGGTCGTACCCTGCCCTTCAGCCGCCGTCAAAACGATTGCACCGGCGCCGTCGCCGAACAACACGGCCGTGGTGCGATCGTTCCAATCCAGAATGCGCGAAAAGGTCTCGGCGCCGATCACGAGGCAGTTTTTCGATTGACCCGCCTTGATGAAATTGTCGGCGACCGCGAGCGCATAGACAAAACCCGAGCACACAGCCTGAATGTCGAAGGCGACGGCGCGCGTGCCGAGGCGGGCTTGAACCGTGGTTGCGGTTGCGGGAAACGTTTCGTCGGGCGTCGCGGTTGCAAGCACGATCAAATCGATGGCGCTGGCATTCATGCCCGCGGCGCGCAAAGCGTCCTGAGCCGCAGCTAGGGCGAGGTCCGAGGTGAATTCGCCCTCGGCGGCAATGCGACGCTCGCGAATGCCGGTGCGTTCGCGCATCCATTCGTCGTTGGTATCGAGTTTGGTCGCGAGTTCGGCGTTCGTGACGATGCGCGTGGGCAAATACGAACCTGCACCGACAACTTGAGACCGCTTCACGCTCATTCGGCGGCCGGCTGCGTCGCGGTGCCAACAGCTTCGGTCGCGCTTGGTGCATCGCCGGTGTCGATCGTCGGCGCCTTTGGTCCGCCCAATGCCGCGAAGGAGTCGGGCAAGTGAGACATTGCGTCGGCGATCTGCGAAGGAAAGTCGCTTTGCGCCATCTCAACGGCCAGATCGATCGCGTTGGCAAAGCCGATACCATCCGTGCCGCCGTGACTTTTCACGATGGTGCCATTCAACCCCAGAAAAACCCCGCCGTTTGCGACCCGAGGATCCATTTTTTGCCGCAAAATGCCGAATCCCGGCTTCGCAAGCAGATAGCCGATGCGCGAGAACAACGATCGCGACATTGCAGAGCGAATGTAATGGCCGATCAGGCGGGCTGTGCCTTCGGCGGTCTTGAGGGCGATATTCCCCGTAAAGCCCGACGTTACGACAACGTCGACGGTACCGGCGCTGATGTCATCGCCTTCAACGAAACCATGGAACCGCATAGAGACACCTGGCGCGCGCAATGCGGCGGCGGCAGCCTTCACGGCGTCGTTGCCTTTCACTTCTTCGGCGCCAATATTGAGCAGGCCCACGCTTGGACGTTCGATGCCGAAAATGATGCGTGCAAACGCTTCACCCAAAATGGCGAAGTCGACAAGCTGGCGAGCGTCGCTATCAACGTTTGCGCCGACATCCAAAACAACCGTCTGCCCACGGATCGTCGGCCAAATGGCTGCAATGGCTGGACGGGACAATCCCGGAATTGTACGAAGCTGAAACATCGACATCGCCATGAGCGCGCCGGTGTTGCCCGCGCTAACAGCGACTTGCGCTTCTTTGGAGCGCACCGAATCGATCGCTCGCCACATTGAGGTGTTGCGACCGCGCCGGAGAGCTTGCGACGGCTTGTCTTCCATGCCGACCGTGTCGTCGCAGTGGACAACTTGAGCGACGTTTTTGACGGCTGGCTTACCAAGCAACGCCGGCTGTAAGCGCGCGTGGTCGCCGTGCAGCAGAAATTTCACTTTTGGATGCCGCACATGAGCGATCGCGACGCCATCGATGATCGCTTGCGGCGCGTTATCGCCGCCCATTGCATCAATGGACACGACAAGCTCGCGCGGCGAGCGTGGGCTATCCATGCGGGATCGGCCGTTGCAGCATGCGGCGATTATGCGCCCGGCGCGACACCGGCGCTAGGTCGCCGTCTTCTCGGCTTTGACTTCGCGGCCGTCGTAAAAGCCACATTTAGTGCAGACGTGGTGCGGACGCTTCAATTCACCACAATTCGCGCACTCGGCATAATCCGGCCGTGAAATTGCGTGATGCGACCGGCGCATGTTGCGCCTGGACGGGCTGACTTTTCTTTTGGGGACCGCCATGGGCCGCCTCTCCTATTGTGACTAGCTGGGGCAACAAAAACGAGCGCGCTTACCGCGCCAACGCCAAACGGCCCTGGCTGAAAATAAGGCGCGGATACAATAGGAAAGCAGGGCTAAGTTCAACCCCCGGAAATGCCGCGGCTTTCCGCGGTTGCCGATCTGAACGTCACGCTTGCC
>JAIOQG010000211.1 GCA_021413465.1 Alphaproteobacteria bacterium
CAGAAACGCTGTATCCGCTCACACGCCTTTTCCAGCACATCCTCTGACGTGGCATAGGAAATGCGGAAATACGGCGACAGACCGAACGCCGCGCCGTGCACCACCGCGACGCCTTCGGCGGCGAGCAGTTCGGCCGCAAAATCCTCGTCATTGCCGATAACCTTGCCCGACGGCGCCGTTTTGCCGATCGTTCCGGCGCAAGACGGATAGACGTAGAACGCCCCTTCGGGCGAGGGACACTTGATCCCTTTCGCCTGGTTCAGCATCGACACCACCAGATCGCGGCGTTTTTGAAAAATCGCCGCACGCGGCTTGATGAAGTCCTGAGGACCGTTCAGTGCCTCGACCGCCGCCCATTGGCTGATCGACGTGGCTTGCGTTGTCGATTGCGATTGGATCGCCGCCATTGCCTTGATCAGCGGCTCGGGTGCACCGCAATAACCGATGCGCCAGCCCGTCATCGAATAGGCCTTCGAGCACCCGTTCATCGTCAAGGTGCGCGGATAGAGGCGCGGTTCGACCTGCGCCATCGTTGCAAACTTAAAGTCGTCGTAGAGGATGTGCTCGTACATGTCGTCGGTCAGCACCCACACGTGCGGATGGTCGAGCAACACGGCCGAAAGCGCTTTCAGATGCGCCGCGGAGTACGCCGCCCCCGTTGGGTTTGACGGCGCATTGAGCATCAACCACTTCGTCTTCGGTGTGATGGCCTTGGCGAGTTGCTCCGGCGTCAACCGGAATCCGCCAGCTTCGCTCGTTTCGACGATCACGGGCGTTGCGCCGCAAAGTTGCACAATGTCGGGATAGCTGACCCAGTAAGGTGCCGGGATGATAACCTCGTCACCCGGGTTGAGCGTCGCGACGAAGGCGTTGAAGATGATCGCCTTGCCGCCTGGCGACACGAGCGTCTGAGACGGTTTGTAATCAAGGCCGTTCTCGCGCTTGAATTTTTCGCTGATCGCCTTCCGCAACTCCGGAATGCCTTCGACCGCCGTATAGCGCGTCTCGTTGCGCTCGATCGCGCGAAACGCCGCCTGCTTGATGTTGTCCGGCGTCGGAAAATCCGGTTCGCCCGCACCCAGACCGATCACATCGCGCCCTTGCGCAATCAGGTCGCGCGCCTTTTGCGACACGGCGATCGTTTGCGATGGTTTAATTCTGCTTAGCGCCTGAGACAGAAATCCCGCAGGCAGCGCTGTTGAGCCGCTCATGAATTTGGTCCATTCCCGGATTGAGACGCGTAAATAGCAGATTCTTTCGCAGTCGCACAAACAGCGGCGGGTGCGACCTGTTCACAAGTTAAGCCTTCCTTAGCGTCGCGGCGCGAGAATCCACGCGAGAATACAAACGGAGGCGGCAATGACGAGGCCGCGTGCAGTCGGTTTCATAGCAGCGCTGATGTTGTCCCTGCTCACAGCGTGCGGCGACGGCCAGGCGCCTGCCGGGCGCTGGGAAGGCTTCTCTGCCTCCGGCGAATGGCTGGTCGCCGCGCGCCTCCAGGTCGACCCCGGTAACACCATTCACGCTACAGCGCTTTCGGTAAATGTTGGCGGCATATCGTTGCCGCGTCGCCTGGAACTCACCAGCAAAATCAAGGCGACCTTGATCGCCCAGTGGCCAAAAGCCGTGGTTGGCAAGGTCGACTACAAGGACAGAACGATCACACATGCGGGCGGCGTCGCCCCCCTGTTTACCTTTGACCCGAAAAGCGGATCTATGACGTTCTACTTTTACGCGGGCGGCAAGCTGACCGAGAAAATCAGACTTTACCCCGTGGCCCATTTTAGTTCGCGAGCCTAATCAGGCACCAAACCCACGCCCATTGCGCCAGTTGGCAACAAGCTCCCATTCCGGCATGTTGCCGCCACCCATGAACCGATCAGCCCCACGACAGGACCGTATGAAGCGCTTTGTGACAGCAGGGGGCATTGCCTGCCTGGCCTTGGCATTGGTTGCCTGCAACGGCTCTGCGGCCGGTTCATGCGCGACGGCAGAAGACGTCGCTGCCAAAGTGAACGGTCTGACCGAGGATTTAAAGAAGGCGCAAACCTCCGGGAAGATCGATGCCATGGGTGCAGGAGAGATCGGGGCTCAGATGCTGGCCGCAGGCGCGAAATACGGCTCTGAAAAAAACCACCGCTCCTACTGCGAGGCGCTTGAAAACATCCGCAAGTCGTCGGGCCTCCAAGCACTCTAAGGCTAAGCTACACCTTGCGACATCGCGCTACCGCCTGCTACTTAACGGCAACACCAATCCCACCACGCAATGTAGGGGCACCCCTCGTGTCGACAAAACTCTTCTCCATCGCCGTCATCGTCGCCGCAACCCTGCCGCTCGCGGCCTGCGTAGACCCGGCTGAGCGGGAAGATGTCGGCCAATCGCCTCTTGTCCAGCCGCCGATGATGAACACAAGGCCCGCGACGTTCGATTGCGACGATTCTGGCCGCGTCGTCGTGCGGCCACTGGGCGAAGACGGGCGGGCTGTTGTTCTTGCCTTCACCAACCGGGAATTGCAGTTGAAGTCGGTCCCCGCGCCTGAAGGCCAGAAATACTCCGACGGCCAAACGACATTTTGGATGAACGGCACGAATGCGACGCTCGCCCGCGCCGGTGAAGACAACGCGGAATCCTGCTCAAAAAACTGAGCGGCGTTGCCTTCAGCCGCGTAACACGCCGCTACTCGATGGCGACGTACACGTTTGTGAGCAACTCCAATTCATCCGTTTCAGCGGGGTCGCTGACATACTCTTCCCAAGAAATCGGCTTTTCTTTGAGGTTGTTGGCTTTCGTATACGCGTGAATGCGCTCATAGGTCGGCCCCATCGTATTGTAAGGCCCCTTATGCGTTAGCTTCACGACGCGCCCTGCATACGTCTCGCCCATTTTGACGCCGTCGGCTGCCGCCACGGTCGCATCGGGTTTGGCATCGAGCGGCATCGCCGCATCGAACACCCAATCGCCCTCGGCGCTATGCGAGATGGTGATCGCGAGCGGCGCACCGGCGACATTGATATTGTTGGACATCCCGTAATTGAGAAGTTTTTGGTACGCCGCACCCAATGCAGCCGATATCGCGGCCGCATCGGCGGCCTTTGCGCTTGCCCTGGTCAAAATGATGGCACGCGCTTCCACAGTGGAAATTTCGGGTCCTTTGCTCGCGTCCGCCACCGCCGACATCGGAATATCGGGAGGTGTAGCTGTGCCGGGAGACGCCAACGCCGCGTTCGTCGCCGATTGCGCCTGCGCCTCAACCAGCTGTTTCAGATTGGTAAGACCTTCCTCGTAATCCTTGCCGACCCACGTATCGAACATCAGACCCATATACCGCCCGACCGGATTCATGCCGACATCGGTATCCATGCCCCATGTGACTTTGGTGCCGCCTTCCGTGGTGGCCAAAGTCATGATCGCTTCGGCCGTCCCGTCATCACCGAAGTCGAGCTTGGTTTTAAGCGACGAGAACGCGGTGCTCTCAACGATCTCTTGGCTGCCGTCGCCTTCCGTCGCGCTGCTCCATTTAAGTTTGGCGCCGACACCCGCCGGCGGCCCCTCGAAGCTCAACTGCATTTTCGGATCGCGTTTGTACCAAGGTCCCCATTCTTTCGATCGCGTCAGATCGTTGATGACATTGAACACCTGATCCGGCGCCGCGCCGATCACGATCGAGCGCTCCACGTGCACCTGTTGCGGCAGCACGAAAGCAACGCCCACCACACCGACGACAAGAACGACCAAGCCGATAAGGATATTCCGGACCATTGAAACCTCCACAAGGCTGCTGATCATCGCCGCTTACGCGAACTGATCCACACGCCCCAGACTCAAGTATAAGCTCGTACATAGTACCATTGAAGCCCGGACTGCGTGTGCAACCGTGCAACAGGGCCACAGGTAAACGCCGGAGAGTCGAAGCAATGACCAGATTTCTGCGCCTAATTCTCGCCGTTGTTGCACCCTTGGCGATCACGGGCTGCGAACAGCCGCCGGTCAATCGCGACGCCTCGTCCCCCCTCTCGACGGCTGCGAAAGTCGATCTCGAACGTTATCTCGGCCGTTGGTACGAGGTCGCGCGCTTCCCCAACAGCTTCGAACGCGATTGTTTCGCCGTAACGGCCACCTACAGCCGCAACGCCGACGGCACCGTCAAAGTCGTCAACAGCTGCCGCAAAGGCAGCATTGCCGGCCCCGAAGACGTGGCGGAAGGCAGCGCCGCCGTTGT
>JAIOQG010000044.1 GCA_021413465.1 Alphaproteobacteria bacterium
AACCCTCGCCGGCCAAGTCCTCGACCCCGGCGCCGCCCTGCAAAACTACATCTCCGTCTTCACCACCGTCGCCATGTGGGGCGCGATCTTAGGAGTGGCCGTCCTCATCCTGTCCCCCCTCCTCGGCCGCCTCGACCGCGAACGCCAAGACCAGGCAACGGACCGGCAGGCAAAGCCGGCGGCGGGCGAATAAAACCAAACCCGCAGACATTGCGGCATATCTATCATTATACTCACTTTTTGAGTTTGTGAGTATAACCGCACGCCCGTGCGACGACTAACCCGCGCAAGCGTGCGTGGGGTCGTCGTGCGTCAGCACGCAAATCATCTTCGCCCCGCGCACAGGTCCATAAGCCTTCACCAAACCCTCGCGCAGCGTCGCCCACTTGTCTTGGCTGTCGGCGATGGCCGCCTGCACCGCATGCACGAAATTCGCGTTCCGGCTTCCGCGCGACGTCGTGCCGACCTCGATGCGATCGCCGATCACGCCCTTGTCCTTGTTGAGCACCGCATGCTTCACCCGGTGCAGCGTGCCGCCGGGTCCGTAATTGCAGCCGCGCTCTTCCAGCGGAATAGACGCCGTCTCGAAACAGCCCGAGATCAGCCCCGCAGGAAACTTACCCGGCAACGTGCGCAAGTTAAGCCACGGCGCCGGCCCCACTTCTCCAAGCCCCGGCGGATCCTCGGCCGTAGGCGCGCCAACCGGCGGCCCGTCGGTCCAGTTCGAATGCGAATAGAAATCCTGCGCCGCATGCAGCACGATGCCGAACTCTTCGATCACCGTGCACTTCGCGCGCCCCGCGACGCGCCCCGCGAACACGCACGACGGCGTCAGCGACGCTTGATAGGCCGAGATCTTGCCCTTGTTGCTGACGAGCTTGCGCGCCGCCGCGATCGCCGCCGCCATATGCGTCTTCATCCACGCCCGGCACGCTTCGAGCGTGCGTTGCGCCGCCGCTTTCGTTTGCGGGTAACCGGCAACATCGAGATAATCGCCCGCATCGCAATGCGCCGCCGCCGTGGTCAAAAGACCGACCGTCGGATTGTCCGGCGCCCCGACTGCGCCAAAGCTCAGCGACTTGCCGGCCACCACGTCCAACGTCTCGGGCTGAAAGCAAGTCGCCTCCGCGCTCGCACCGTCGCAAGCCAAGGCCTTGCGCGTGATGCGCTCGTGCTCGGCATGCTGTCCCGCCACCTGCACCGTGCCGAACCCCGCCGCCCTGTCGTGCCCGCCCAACAGCAAGACAACGCCGGCAACACCCGCCACCACCAAACCGCTCAGCCGCTTCGCCACTGTGTCCTCCGACGCTTGAACGTGCAACATAAGCGCAAACACACGACGCAGGCAAAAAAACGCGGACCCAAGAATGACATCCACGATCGCACGCACCGCATACTTCACGGCGGCACTTGTTCTCGCGCTCGCCCTCGCAGGCTGCGCCACCGCGAACCTCGCGCTGCCGGTGAACCAACCCCAGACCGCAGCCGCGCCAAACGAGCAACCGACGCTTGCCGTCGAAGGCGACGTCGTCGCGCTGTCCTTCTCCGGCGGCGGCGCGCGGGCGGCGGCCTTCTCGCTCGGCGTGCTTCAGGGCCTGCGCGAGATGCCGCGCGCCGGCGGCGGCACGCTGCTCGACCGCGTCGCGCTCGTCTCGGGCGTTTCCGGCGGCTCGATCACCGCGGCTTATTTCGGACAGCACGGCGCGGCCGGCGTCGATCGCTTTCGCGCCGCCTATCTCGACAAGGACTGGGAATCCGATCTGCACTTAAGCCTCGCCTCGCCGCTGAACTGGGCCCGCGCCTATGACGGCGCCCTCAACGAACGCGACCGCCTCGGCGATTGGCTCGACAAGGAAATCTTCACCGGCGCCACGTTGGGCGATCTCTGGCGCCCCGGCCACGCCCGCACCTGGATCAACGCGACCGACCTCTACACCGGCGTGCCGTTCGCCTTCGTGCCGGCTTATTTCGACGCGCTGTGCAGCGACCACGCCTCCGTGCGCGTGGCCGATGCGGTGGCGGCCTCGATGTCGGTGCCGGTTTACTTCCGCCCCACCGTCCTCGCCTCTTACGCTGATCGCTGCACCAAGCCGCTGCCCGCCTGGGTCGCCAAGGCGCAAAGCGACAGACAAGCCTCGGAGTTGTTGCGCGTCACCGCCCGCGCCTTCGCCGAGTATCGCGACCCCGCCCGCGTGCGCTACGTCCACCTGATCGACGGCGGCGTCGCCGACAATTTCGGCCTGTCGAATCTCATCCTCATGCGCCGCGCCGCGACCACGCCCTTCGGCCCCTTCACGCCGCGCGATGCCGTGCGCGTGCGGCGCCTGACGTTCCTCGTCGTCAACGCCGAACAAGGCCGCGACGAAACCTGGCCGCTGACGCCCACGGGACCGGACGGCCCCGAGACGCTGCGCACCGCGATGGACAACGCCGTCAACGTCTCCAAGCAACGCGCCTACGATGCGTTTCGCGACATGATCGCCATCTGGGAACGCGACGTGCGCGGCTACCGCTGTGCCCTGCCGAAAGCGCAAGCCGCCCGCCTCTCAGCCGGTCTCAAAAACTGGAACTGCCGCGACGTCCGCTTCGCCGTCGACATGATCTCCTTCACCGACCTGCCAGCGCCCCAAGGCAAAACCCTCGCCGCCGTCCCCACCCGCGTCAGCCTACCCCCCGGCACGATCGACGCGCTGATCGAAGGCGGCAAACAGGCCGTAAAAACCAACCCCGCCGCGCAAGCGCTGCGCCGCTGAGCGCCGATTATGCATGTATTGACATTGTCAATACAAATACGTTATGATTGTTTGTCGGTAATTTGGGAAAACCACGATGTCGCAAGCCCGCAAGGATGATGTGATCCAGATCCGCGCTTCCGCCGCGGTAAAGGCGATCTTGAACCGCGCAGCGACATTGCGCGGGCAAAAATTGTCGGAATTCATCCTGGAGAGTTCGCGGCGGCGCGCGGAGGAAGATATCCTCGATCAACGCGTTTTCTTCCTCGAACCTAAGGCGCACGAAAAATTTCTCGCCATCCTCGATGCACCGCCGAAACCCAGCAAGAGCATGCAGGCTCTTGTGAAGCGCAAGCGCGCCTGGGAAAGCTGAACCGTCCGTGCGGGCGCCGGAACGCCTAACGTCGGACCACGACGTCTCGCTGTTTCAAAACGGAAAACACCCAACGCTCGACGAATGGCTGCGCGACCGCGCGCTGACCAGCGAGGGACTATCGGCGCGCACCTACGTGATCTGCGCAGACGATCCGCCAAATCGCGTCGTTGGCTATTACGCGATATCCGCCGCGATGGAACAACGCATTGGCTTGCCCAGCGCAAAACTGCGTCGCGGCATGCCGGACCAGGTCCCGTTGCTGCTCATCGGGCGCCTCGCAATCGATGCCGGACACCAGGGCAAGCATCTAGGCACCGATCTCCTGATCGACGCGCTTAAGCGCTGCCTCGCCGCGTCGCAGATTGCCGGCGCACGCGGCGTGGTCGCGCACGCCATCGACGACAACGCCGTTGGCTTTTATACTCGGCACGGATTTCAATTGTCGCCGCTGGGTGAACGCGTGATGCTGATGCCGATCGAAACCGTACGCAGTCTGCTCGAAAGTTAAAGCAAGGATTTCTTCCGATGCCCCACCCCTTCCGGCTCTCGAGGACGCGGCGGGCAGAGCATCTTGGTGCTCTTGGTGTTTCAACCTACTATCTTCGGATGGCCGAATTTCCGTCGATGGTTAGTATCACTACTGCTGCTGCTGCGCGTCGATCGCGTCCATGTCCGGCGGCAGTGCGCCCTTTGCCATCGGCCGCACCACGCGCAGGAAGTCGTCGCGCCGGCGCGGCACTTGCGCCGGCGTCACGCGCACGGCCACCGCAAGCTCGCTGTTGGCGGGACCTTTGAACACGCCGCGCGACGGCGGCACGTCGCTATAGTCGCGCCCGATCGCAACCCGGATGTGACGTTCCCCCGCCAGCACATTGTTCGTCGGATCGAAGCCGACCCAGCCGCAACCGGGAATGAACGCCTCGACCCAAGCATGCGTCGCATCCGAGGCCGAGCGATCGCCGGCCTCGCGCTTGGTGAACAAATAACCCGACACATAGCGCGCAGGAATGCCCCACGCCCGCGCCGTCGCGATCATGATATGCGCGAAGTCTTGGCACACGCCCTTGCGTTTGCCGAGCGCCACGTCGATGGACGAGTCCACCTCCGTCGCCTCCGGCGCATAATCGAAACCGTCGAACACCGCCCGGTTCAACCGCCGCAGCGTCGTCATCGGGTCGGAGGTTTTCGTCAACGCGCGCTCGTCGAGAAACGCCCTCAGCGCCGGCGTCGCCTGCGCAATGCCGTGCCCGACCAGCATGTCGAAATGCTCGCCCTTCACCGCCGCGGTCTCGAGCACGGCCCACGCCGACGCATCCACCCATTCCGGCGGCGCCGGCATCGCCTGCACCTCGACCTCGGCATCGGCTTCGACCTGAAGCTCCTGATGCGTGCCCGGCACGTCGAAATGATAGACCGCGTTGCCGAAATGGTCCGTATACGCCTGAAGCCCGGCGCGCGGGTTCGTCGACACCTGAAACGACTGCAAACGCTGCGCGCCTTCGCTTTTGGGCTGCATGTAAAGCTGCATCACGCTTTCGCGCACCGGCGCGTCGTAACGGTAACGGGTAATGTGGCGGATCGAATAGAACATGGCCCTTACCCCGGCATCAATTCGTCGACGCTATAGCCGACATAGGCATCGAACACCGCTTGATGGATCTGCTTGCACGACGCCTGGATCGCGCGCAGGAAGCCGTCGATGTCGCCCGCCATCAACTCGTCCACCTGCCCATAGTCGAGACCGGCCTTCATCCGCCCGGCCAAACGCTCCGCCTGCAGGCGCCGCGCGCTCGACCCGCCGGCGCCCAGATGTCCCAGCTCTTCCTGCACCCGGTCGACGGCAAAGCGGATCGAATGCGGAAACTCGGGATCGAAAATCAGAAACTCGGCGATCTTCGCCGGCTGCACGTCGGCCGTATAAACCTTGCAATAGGCTTCGAACGCCGTGCACTGCTTGAGCAGCGTGATCCACTCGAAATAGCGTGGCGCCCGCACCTTTTGCGGCACGTCGTCGGGCATGTCGCCGAAATGCAAATCGAGCAGACGGCTGATCAACTGCGCCCGCTCGATATAGCGGCCGAGCTGAATAAAGTGCCAGCCCTCGCCGTGACGCATCGTCGAATCCGTGATGCCGGCAAACAGCAAAAGATCGTCCGCCGTTTCGCGCAAATGCGCCACCGGCTCCGCGCCCCACTGCTGCTGCACGTCGCTCGCATTCGTTTTCAGATGCAGGCGGTTGATCTGTCCCCACATCTCCGTCGAGATCAGCTCGCGCACCTGCCGCGCATTGTCGCGCGCCAGCCGCAGCGAAGTGATGATGCTGGACGGGTGCGCCTTGTCGAGCGTCAACAGACGCGCAATCTCGATCGGCTGCCCTTCGACCGGCCCCGTCATCGGCCACGCCAGCGCCGCCGCCACCCGCACCCAAGCCTCGCCCGCGTCCTCCGGCGTCTGATCGAGCATCGCCTCAAGCTTCACCGCCATCACGCGCGCGCTGTGCTCGGCCCGCTCCAGATAGCGCGCCATCCAATAAAGCTCGTCCGCAACCCGCGACAGCATGCCGGAGTCTTTCATGGCAATCTCCGAATAATCGGTGTCATCCCGGACGCTAGCGAAGCCCGATTGCGCAGCAATCGGTTGCGAAGCTTGCGATCCGGGACCCAGGAGATTGCGTGATGCGCGTCCGAGCCCTGTCTCCTGGGTCCCGGATAGTAAGGCTCGCAAGACCGTTGCTGCGCAACGGGCTCACCTAACTTCCGGGATGACACGCGAAGCAAGTTCACCCCACCACCCAAGTGTCTTTCGAGCCCCCGCCTTGGCTCGAATTCACGACGAGGCTGCCGCGCTTCAGCGCCACCCGCGTCAACGCGCCCGGCACCAGCCGCGATTGCCGCCCGGTCAGCATATAGGGCCGCAGATCCACATGCCGCGCCTCGACGCCCGAGCCCACGAAGCACGGCGCCGTGGAAAGTTGGATCGTCGGCTGCGCGATGTAGTTCTCGGGGTCCGCCTTCACTTTCACGGCAAACGCCTCGCGCTCGGCAATCGACGCATGCGGCCCGACGAGCATGCCATAGCCGCCGCTTTCGCCCACCGCCTTCACCACCAAACTGTCGAGATTGGCCAGAACAAAGGACAGCGCTTTCGGCTCGCGGCAACGATAGGTCTCGACGATGCCGAGCAACGGCTCTTCGCCCAGATAATATTTGATGATCGCCGGCACATAGGAATAGACCGCCTTGTCGTCGGCGACCCCCGTGCCCATCGTGTTGGCGACGACCACGTTGCCGGCGCGATAGGCGTTCATCAAACCGGCAACGCCCAACGCCGAATCGTGCCGGAACGCCAGCGGGTCGACAAAGTCGTCGTCGATGCGCCGGTAAATCACGTCGACGCGCTTCACCCCCGACGTCGTGCGCATATAGACCACATTGTCGTGGACGAGCAGATCGCGCCCCTCGACCAGATCGACGCCCATCTGACGCGCCAAGAACGCGTGCTCGTAATAGGCCGAATTGAAAATCCCCGGCGTCAGCAGCACGATACGCGGATTGTCGCGAAACCCGACCGCAAGCTCCTTCAACGTCGTCAGCAATTCTTCCGCGTATTGCTCGATCGGCCGCACGCCGCAGGCGCGGTAAAGATCGGGGAAGGCGCGCTTGGCCACTTCGCGGTTCGCCAGCATGTAAGAAACGCCCGACGGCACCCGCAAATTGTCTTCAAGCACGACAAGCGCGCCGTCCTCGCACCGGATGATGTCGGTGCCGCAAACATTCACATAGGCATCGAGCGGCACCTGCACGCCGCGCATCTGGCGCAGATAATGCTTCGATCCGTAAACCAGATCGCGCGGCACCACGCCGTCGTTCAAAATCTTGCCGTCGTTATAGACGTCCTTCAAAAACAGATTCAGCGCCGCAATGCGCTGGCGCAAACCGCGCTCGAGCTTGTCCCACTCGGCGCCGGGAATAATGCGCGGCAACAGATCGGTCGGGATGATCTTCTCGGTCGATTCCGTATGCCCATAGACGGTGAAGGTGATGCCTTGGTGCAGAAACGATTGCTCGCACGCATGTTGCCGGCGCACCAAATCCTCGGCCGCCAGCGTCGTCAGCGTGTCGTAAAGCCCCGCCGCATGCGGCCGCGGCGTAAAATCGGCCGTGAACATCTCGTCCCACGGCTTGCCCAAAACATAATCGGCGAACGGTTTGTCGACGCCGGGCCGGGCACGATTGCTGACGATCGTTGGACGAGGCCGAGCGGTCTTAGCAGGATCCATGCTTCTCCCCGAGGCGCATTTCGCAACCTATGCAAGAAGGCCGTGCGCCGCGCCAGACGTCAATCACCCGCACTGCCCATTTATTAAGCACCCAAGCCGCAATTCCCCGCAAGCCTCAACCGCCGGCGCAATACACAGTAAGTGCCGCTCGCTGCCCACAGTTCTCCTCTCGGACGCCAGATCAATCGGACCTGCCGCCGCGCGGGCTCTTGCCCGTCCAACGCTTAAACGCTCTCGAAAACGAACTCGGGTCCGAGAAGCCCACAAGATACGCGGTTTCGTTCACACTGGTTTTCTTGCCGCTCAAATAATGCAGCGCCATCCGGCGGCGCAGATCGTCGACCAGCTGTTCGAAGCCGACGCCTTCCTGCTTGAGCCGGCGATAGAGCGACTGCCGGCTCAGGCCCAATTGCGCCGCAACCCGTTCCATCCCCACATCCCCCTTGTGCAGCAGCGGAATCAGCACGCCTTCGACCTGACCGCGCACGGTCTTGGCGTTCTCGAGACCCTTGAGCAGGCGGTCCGCATGCGTGCTCAAAACGCCGAACGCATAGCGGTTGGGTTGATGCAGTTCGAGCGTCAGCCACGAGCCGTCGATCATGATCGCGTTCTTGTCGCTGCCGAACGTCACCGGCACCTTCCACACGCGCTCATAGTCCGCGCCATGCTCCGGCCTTGCATGCGTGACATGAACCGCTTTCGCGAACGCGGCGTCGGGAAAGTGCCGCGCCGTTTCGCAAATGAACCGCGACCATGTCGACTCGGTCATTTCCGGAAAGCCGTTGGGATCTCGCCGCCGGTCGACCAGCCACGTCGCCCCGCCCACCCGCGCAATCTGAAATCGAACGCCGTCGGCCGGCACGTCCACTTCGACGGTCAACCGCGCGTATCGATTCAGTTCCTGCAGCCCTTCCCCCATGGTTGGCGCCGCATAGCAGATCAAGCCGACGATCGAAATTTCCCGAAAATCCTTCGCCGCCCCCAAATGCAACGCCAGCGCCGGGTCCCGGCACAGTTCCTTGCTGACATTCATCAGCGCGATGTAACCGGCAAGCGCAATGCGATTATCCGGATCGCGCAAGTCCTTAAGGTCTATGCCCGACCGCTGGGCCAGCGTCTGCGCATTCGCCCCCCGTGACACCGCGAACTGCAGCAAATTGTTCGCGTACCCCGCCGACACGGTGGGCAAAACCTTGCCGCGCGGCATTTGGCGCTGAAAGCCATGTTTGCTGATCACCGGCGTCATGCCCCTGAAAACACGTGCGTGGTATCGCTCGGCGAAGCGCGAAGGAAGCAGGATGACCGCAACTCTAGCAACCGCCCCACCCCTCTCAAAATCGCTTGCCGACCGGGCCCTAAGCGCCTCGGGCACGCTTTGGTTTCTAACGGCCGCGGCCGGCCAATGGATGTTCGTCCTCTACATCTCATCCTTTTACGGCGGCGCGGCGGTCCAAGGCAATTTCGAGAAATGGAACGACGTTCTGGTCGGCGGCTACGTCGCCGGCGGCACGCTCGGCAACATCATCCTCGCCGGACATCTGTTGCTGGCCGTCACGATCACCGCCGGCGGAACGCTGCAACTCATCCCGCAAATTCGCGCTCGCGCTCTGCCGTTTCATCGCTGGAACGGGCGCGTGTACATTCTCACGGCGCTCGTGATCAGCCTGTTCGGCCTCTACATGGTCTGGACGCGCGGCACGGCGGGCGGCGAGTCCCTGCGCATCGGCATCAGCCTCAACGGCATCTTGATCTTGGTCTGCGCCGTCCTCGCCTGGCGCTATGCGCTGGCGCGCGACATCGCCACCCATCGCCGTTGGGCGTTGCGGACGTTCATGCTGGTCAGCGGCGTCTGGTTCTTCCGCGTCGGACTTATGCTGTGGATCCTGGCGAACCACGGCCCGGTCGGCATCGGCCGCGACTTCGATGGACCTTTCGTCCGCTTCTGGTCTTTCGGTTGCTACCTCGTGCCGCTTATCGTCCTCGAACTCTATCTGCGCTCGCAAGAGCGCGGCAGCGCGACCGACAAATTCGCCGCCGCCGCCGCACTTGTAGTGCTGACGGCTGCGATGGCCGTCGGCATTCTTGGCGCCGCCATGGGCATGTGGCTGCCTCGCGTCATGCCAGCCTAAGAAATGGCTGCCGGCGCGCCGCCACGCGCGCCGCTCATGGCATCGGTGCCCGGCGCAGCTGCGCGTAGACCGCATCGAACACCTTGAGCCGCTCAACCCCCGAAACCGCAGCCGGCGAAATCGGCTCGCCCAACGCCAGCACCGGTCCGTTCGCGTCCTTAAACGCCGGCCATGCGGGCACGCCGTTTCCGTTCGGATTGCCGCCGCGCACGAAATTCACCCAGTACGCCATCATCGCGGCTTCCACGCGCCTGTCGCCGGCACTCCAGCGCCACGGCGCCTGATCGAGATGACCGAACATGTACCAAAGCTCCGCGAAATGACTGGCGCCCCAGCCGGCATAAACGGAATCGTCGGGAAACGGCGGCCGCTGCGTGAAGCGATACGAGAACACGTCGCCCTTCCCCCGCGCCGCATGCAGCCGCGCCCACGCCCATATGTTCCAGCCGAAGCGCAAATCCGTTTCGAACGCGATGCGCGCCGCAGGCGCTTCGACGTCGCTGCCGGGCGCATAGGCCGCAATCAGCGGCGGCGGCAACGCCCCGAACGCTTTTTCGATGTCGCCCGCGAAACCCGCAGCCGTTACGTTCTTCACATCGACCAGCGCACGCGCTTCCTCCGCGTTGACGCCGATAAGGATCGGCACATCGCTCTGGCGCCCCGCCGCGAAAACATCGTACGGCGTCTCGGGCAAAACATACGGCTCGATCACCGGATGCGACACCGGCCCGCTTTTGCCCTTCAGAAGAGCGGCCGCCGGAACCTGCCGCAACGCCGCCAGCGACGACGCCCCGACCGATGCCGCAAAGACCACACCGTCGCGCTCCGCGTTCGCGAGCAAAAACCCCGGCGCCAGCTGCACCGGCTCGAAGAAGCCGCCGCTCTGTCCGATCGCGCGCGCGAACAAACCCTTGGCCAGCGGCGACGCCATCAAAATGCTCACCGACATCGCACCGGCGGACTGCCCGGCAATCGTGACGCGCCGGTCGTCGCCGCCAAACGCCGCGATGTTGGCCCGCACCCATTTCAGCGCCGCGATCTGATCCATCAAACCGTAATTGCCGGACGCGTGCTGCACCGGCTCCCGCGTCAGCTCGGGATGCGCCAAAAATCCAAACGCCCCGACGCGATAGGCGATGGTCACGACCACGATGCCTTTGCGCGCCAGACGGTCGCCCCAATAAAGCGGCATCGCCGCGGAACCGTTGGCGAAACCGCCGCCATAGATCCAAACCAATACCGGCAACTTCTCATTCGCAAAACCAGCCGGCGTCCACACGTTGAGATAAAGACAGTCCTCGCTGATCGCGGGCGGCGCCTCGCCCGGCATCGACACGCCAACCTGCATACAAGCGGGCGCAAACGCCTCAGCCCGCCGCACACCGGACCACGGACGAACCGGCTGCGGCGCGCGCCACCGCAACGCCCCCGTCGGCGGCGCGGCAAAAGGCACGCCTTTATAGACGGTCAGATCGCCGTCCTTGACGCCCTCGATCCGCCCGCCTTCGATCTCAACCGCGTTCGCCACCGCCACTAAAAACAGCGCCAAGACGGCGGCAACGCCGGCGCGAAACCAGATCGAATCCATGGCAACCCTCAATCGCTTGCTGATGCTCTCAATCTGAGGCCGCGACCTGCCGGACGCTACGTCGCGCGCCCTCGCTTCATCCCAGTTCCGGCGCCATTCATCACAAATCCGGTTGCGCTAGACAGCCCGGCGCCCTTCGCGGCATCCTCCCGCCATGACAAACCTGCGCAGCATGGCCTGGACTAAAAGCCAAGAGATCGCCCTCGGCTTTGTCTATTGGCTGACCTTCTTGCTGGCCCTCGAACCGGGCAACATCGCGCGCGCCCTCGACCTCGGCTTCACGCCGGCTTGGGACAAAGAAGTGCTGCGCATCGTGGGCGCAAGCCTGCTCGGCGCCACGTCGACACCGCTGCTGCTGGCTTTGATGCGCCACTTCCCGATCGAAGGCGGCAAGCTCTGGCGCCACGCGACGATCCATTCGCTGGGCGGCGCCGGCATCGCCTTCGGCCTCATCGCGGTGTCGTGCCTCTTGGCCGCCTGGTTCAAAATCGGCGACAGCAACCTGTGGGACCAGATCGCGGCGAACTGGCTCTTGCTCGTCTTCTGCATCGCGGGGTTCACGGCGATCGCCCACGCCGTCCGCTTCTTCCGCCGCGCCGAAGCAAACCATCGCCTCCTCGCGCAGTTCCAAACCGCGCCATCGCCGCCAAGCTTTCTCTCCACCGTGCAGGTGAAAGCGCGCGGACATATCGTCGTGCTCGAAATCGCCGACATCGATTGGGTCGAAACCCAAGGCAACTATTTGGCGCTCCACACCGCGGGCGGCGCGCACCTCATCCGCGAAACGCTCTCAAGCTTCGAACCCAAACTGAACCCGCAACACTTCGCGCGCATCCACCGCCGCGCGCTTGTGGCGCTCGACCGCATTCGCGCCGTGACGCCGCTCGCAAACGGCGACGCCACGGTGACGCTGACGAACGGCGCAGAGCTCAAACTCAGCCGCCTCTATCGCGAAAAACTCCGCGCCGCGCTCGACGGGAAATAACGCGCAATTACTCATCGCAAGAGATCTCCACGCACGCCATCGTTAATTGGCTCTTAGGGCTTTCGCTTCATCGTCGCGCGCAAGTGAATGCAGCGAACCGAGAGTAAGCGAATTGCATCCGACCCCGACGAAACTGGCAATCTATCGCACGTTGATCGTGGCCTGCGTGCCCTGGTCGCCATCTGCCGTCTTCGCAGCGGACGAGCAAGACACCGCAGTCCCCGAAACTCCCGCGATATCGTTGCAAGCGGCTTACACGGGAGATGTTTGGAACGTCTTGTCCGGCGGTCTCGACGATGGCAGTGCCTATCTCGACGATATCGATCTGCAAATCGCGGTCGATCTCGATCGCACGCTCGGTTGGTCGGGCGCGCAATTCTTTTTCTATGCCCTCTACAACAACGGCAACAGCTTTTCGGGCGACAAGATCGGCGACCTCAACGGCGTGTCGAACATCGAAACCGGGCTCGAAGCTCTACGCATTCAAGAAGCCTGGATCGACCAAACCTTCGCCGACGGTCATGGTTCATTGCGCGCCGGACTCTACGACCTCAACAGCGAATTCGACGCCGGCGAAGTCAGAGGACTGTTCATGCTGTCCTCGCACGGCATCGGTCCCGATTTTGCGCAAACCGGCCTAAACGGGCCGTCTATCTTTCCGGTCACGTCGATGGCCGCGCGCTTGAACTGGACCTTTGACAGTGGCGCCTATGTCCGCGCCGCCGTTCTCGACGGCGTGCCGGGCGATCCCGAACATCCTAAGCGCACGACGATCGACCTCGACGACGGCGACGGCGCCTTGATCGTGGCCGAAGTGGGCCTGACGAACGATCACGGACGCATCTGGTCTTTGGGCGCGTGGACCTACACCGAAGACTTTCCCGACCTCGTCACCGCGACGCCGCGCAACAACAATCGCGGCGCCTATATCGCACTCGAAGAAAGTCTGCTCTCGCGCGAGCGCGGCTCCGATTTCGATCTCGCCGGCGCGCTGCGCTTCGGCGTCGCGGACGACAGCATCAACCCCTTGACCAGTTACGCCGGCGCAAGCGTGGTCGCGACGGGACTCATAACCGCCCGGCCCGCCGACCAACTGGGCCTGGCGATTGCGATTGCCAGCATCGGCGAGAAATTCCAATCGCAGATCGCGGACGCCGGCGGCGAACCCGCCGATCACGAGATCAACCTCGAACTCACCTACTACGCCGACGTCACCGACTGGCTTTCGGTGCAGCCCGACCTGCAATGGATCGTCAACCCCGGCGCCGACCAAGCCGCCGAAGATACGCTGGTCGCGGGCTTACGCTTCCAGCTCAAGCAAAACTGGGACTTCGACTAAGGCGCGCTTGCCGCCTCCACGCCGCCGCTAGGGGTGTTGCGATTTGGTGGCACACCACATCTCGAAATTACGTGGGTTTACACTCGCTTAACCCCCAATGCGCTACCCCTGAAGCACGGCGCCATTCGGCCGATTCGTGGTGTTGCGCGGGTATCTTGCTGAGACGAATCGACAAAGGTCTTTCACATGTTTCAATTGAACATCGCCAGCCGCTCGTTAGCCATCGCCGTGACATTCGTCGTGAGCATCGCCTTGGTCGCCGGCAGCGGAGTGTGGGGCCTACAGGAACTCGAGCGCAAAGTGCATCACATGCAAGACATGGGCACCGCTTTGGGCAACCAAAACGAAGCAGACATGATGCATGATGCGATGAGAGCCGACGTATTGATGGCGCAGATCTATGTGACGGAAGGAAACGGTGCAGCGAAATCCGCGGAAACTTTCGCCGCCATAAAAGAACACGGCAAGCGTTTCATGCGCGTGATCGACGAGAACAAGGCGATCGAACTGCCGGCCGACTTGCACGCGAACGTGGTCGCAATCGGGCCGCACGTGCTTGGTTACACCGAAATGGCTCTCGCCACCGCGAAGACGGCGTTCGAAAATCCGTCCGCGTTCCCGGTTCAACTCGAGCGGTTCAAAGCGAACTTCAAGGACATGGAAGGACGTATGGGAACGCTTGCCGATGAGATTCAAAAGGTCAAGAGCGAATCCGTCGCCGAGGCGGTTGCCATCGAAGCGTTGGCGAACAATATCCTCTACGGAGCATCGGCCGTGGCGTTGTTGGTTGCGTTCTTGTCCTATTGGTTCACGCGCAAAACCATTGTCGCTCCATTGACCGCGTTCAAAGGCAATATGGCGGAACTCGCCAATGGCAATTTGGCGCTCGAGATCGGCTTTTTGTCGAACAAGGATGAAATCGGCGATATGGCGCGCGCGCTGCAGGTATTTAAGGAACAAGCGATCGAAGTCGCCCGCTTGCAAGCGGCCGCCATGGAGGCCGAAAAAAAGGCCGAACAAGACAAGCGCCGCTCCATGAATGCGCTCGCCGACGGTTTTCAGGCGAGCGTGGGCGAAATCGTCAAGTCGGTCGCCGCCGCCTCGACCCAACTGCAATCGACGGCGCAAAGCCTGACCGCAACCGCCGAAGATACCAGCTCCAAAACCACGGCCGTCGCCGCGGCCTCCGAAGAAGCCGCGACGAACGTTCAAACGGTCGCCTCGGCGGCGGAGCAACTGTCGGCCTCCGTGCAGGAAATCTCGCGCCAAGTCACCGACGCCGCCAGCACGGCCGCCAAGGCCGTCGGCGAAGCGCAGAAAACCGACGCCACGATCCAAGGCTTAAGCGAAGCGGCGCAAAAGATCGGCAACGTCGTCAAGCTCATCGCCGACATCGCCGGCCAAACGAACTTGCTGGCGCTGAACGCCACCATCGAAGCCGCGCGCGCGGGCGAGGCCGGCAAGGGCTTTGCCGTGGTCGCGGCCGAAGTCAAAGGCTTGGCGACGCAAACGGCGAGGGCGACCGAGGAAATCGGCGGTCAGATCGCCTCGATGCAAACGGTCACAAGCGAAGCCGTAACGGCGATCCGCACCATCGGCAAGACGATCGAAAAAATCAGCCAAATCTCGACTGCCATCGCCAGCGCGGTCGAACAGCAGGGCGCCGCAACGAGCGAAATCGCCCGCAACGTCGAACAGGCGGCGCTCGGCACGCAAGAAGTAAACCGCAATATCGACGGCGTCAGCCAGGCTGCGGTTCACACCGGCAAATCGGCGAACGAAGTCCTCACC
>JAIOQG010000204.1 GCA_021413465.1 Alphaproteobacteria bacterium
TTCGACGCCGCGGAACAAATAAGCTTTCGAGCGCGCCAGCTTGTAAAGCCGCGCCGGTTTGAAATGCGCGTCGGGTCCGAAGATTTGAATGTCCGGTTTGAAGCGCACCGTCGTGCCGCGCCGGTTTTGGGTCGCGCCCAGATCTTTCAGCTTTGTCACCGGCACGCCGCGCTCATAGCGCTGCATCCAAAGATTGCGATCGCGCGCAACCTCGACCTCAAGCCATTCCGACAGGGCGTTCACGACGGACGAACCGACGCCGTGCAGACCGCCGCTGGTCTCGTACGCGCCGGTCGTGAACTTTCCACCCGAGTGCAACGTCGTCATGATGACTTCGAGCGCCGACTTCGGCTTGAACTTCGGATGCGGGTCGACCGGAATGCCGCGCCCGTTGTCGCGCACCGTCAATACGTTGCCTTCGCCGAGCTCGATCTCGATGCGGCTGGCATGCCCCGCAACCGCCTCGTCCATCGCGTTGTCGATGATTTCCGCCGCGAGATGATGCAGGGCTCGTTCGTCCGTTCCGCCGATATACATGCCCGGCCGGCGCCGGACGGGCTCAAGCCCCTCAAGAACCTCGATGTCCTTGGCCGAATAGGCGCGCGACGTGGCATCGGCGTTGTCGCCTTCAAACAGATCGGATTTCGCGGCAGGACGGACCATCGACACACTCACACTAATGGGCTGGAATCGCCGCGGACTATAGCCATTTCGCCGTGGCTGGAAGGCCATATTCGGACTGTTTTGACACGACCGTCCGATGCTTTTCCGAGTAAAATCGCCAATTCCCACGAAGAAACAGGCCAGCCCATCGCGTGGACCGTGTTTATCCACAAGCCCGGAACGCTCCGGTGCGAAACTACCGCCGACGGTCCGGGTTGCGTCGGCGTTGGCATCGGGCTACCTCGCATCACCACGCCATTCATCTAAGGAATGCCGATGCCGTCTTTGTCAGAACCGTTGCGCTTGCCGTGCGGGCAGGTGTTGCCGAACCGCCTCGCCAAGGCAGCCATGACCGAAGGCCTCGGCGATCCTTTCAACCGCGCCACCGAACGCCACGTGAAATTGTACCGTCGCTGGGCGGCCGGTGGCTTGGGCCTAATGCTGACCGGCAACATCCAAATCGATCGCCGCCACTTGGAACGTCCGGGCAATGTTGCGATCGAAGGCAAACAGACGCCGGAACAAATGACGGCGCTCAAGGCATGGACTTCGGCCGCAAAGGCGGGTGGCGCCCAAGTCTGGGCGCAGGTCTCTCACGCCGGCCGCCAAACGCCCAAGGCCGTCAACCCGACTCCGTCCGCGCCGTCAGCCGTAAAACTCGCATTGCCCGGCGGACAGTTCGGCGAACCGCGCGCTCTCACGGGCGACGAAATCCAAGACATCGTCAATCGCTTCGCCCGCACGTCTTCCGTGGCGCGCGAAGCGGGCTTCAGCGGTGTGCAAATCCATTCCGCGCACGGGTACTTGCTTTCGGAATTTTTAAGCCCGCGCGTAAACCTGCGCACCGACGAATGGGGCGGTTCACTCGAAAACCGTGCTCGCCTGTTGCTCGAAACGATAAAGGCGGTGCGGGCGGCAACGGGTTCGGACTTTGCGATTTCCGTGAAACTCAACTCCGCCGACTTTCAAAAGGGCGGCTTCACGAACGAAGAATGTCTCAAAGTCGTCGATTGGCTGAACGGGGCAGGGATCGACCTGCTCGAAATCTCCGGCGGCAACTACGAACAACCGAAAATGGCAGGCCTCGCCGGCATTGAGGCGGCCAGCGAAGAAAAAGTCCGCGAAAGCACGCGCGCGCGCGAAGCCTACTTCATCGACTACGCCGCCGCGATTTCCAAGGTCGCCCGAATGCCCTTAATGGTCACCGGCGGTTTCCGCACCCGCGCCGGCATGGAAGAGGCGCTGACGTCGGGTGCCACGCACGTCATCGGCATCGGCCGTCCGCTTTGCGGTGATCCCTTGGCGGGCAAACGCCTCCTCAATGGCGAGACGCAAGCCCTACCGTCCTATGAGAAGACACTGCGTATCGGCCCTGGCTGGCTCGGTCCGAATTCGCCGCTGTCGCTGTTCAAGATGATCAACGGTTGGGGCGCGCAAGGCTGGTACTGTCTCCAACTCATCAGAATGGGCGACGGCCTCGACCCCGATTTGCGCATGTCGGTGTTGCAAGCCTTTCAGCGCTACGCCAGCGGCGAAGCTGCCGCGGCGAAAGCAATGTCTCGCGCGGCGTAATGTTGTTTCGCCTCAGCCTCGCGCACCGCACGGGTGAACGAGCGTTCATCGGCGAGTACCGTTTTCTTGTTTTGAACGTTGACGCGGCGCACCCTATTTCTAAACCTGCACCGGCGTTCCTTCTCTCCTGAAGGTTCGGTGCAACTCGGGGCCGTAAGTCTCTCCTCAAGGTCCTGCGGGCGGCTCCGCTTGCGGACCCATCCAAAGTGTTGGATGGGTCCGCGTTTTCCGCGAATTCGACGCGCGCCACCACTCACGCTTGCATCGCATTCACCGCTTGCAGTGTGCTCAGCGACTCAGGCATGCATCGCCGATGCTGGACAAGAAATTGCTTTCAATCGCGTGCGTATCCGCGGCGCTGCTGGCCGTCGCCCCGGCGCGCGCGGATGTCATCACGCGCATTCCCACGAACGATAAAGTTATCGCCCTGACGTTCGACGCTTGCGAAGCGGGCGAACGTGTTTCCTTCGATCGCGGAATTTTGGACTACCTGCTGCTGCGCAAAATCCCATTCACGGTTTTCGCCTCGGGCAAATTCGTGCGCGACAACGCGGAAGATATAGCGAACTTGGCGAAGCTGGATTTCGTCGACATCGAAAACCATTCGTGGAACCACCCGAACTTCATGAACCGCTTTTCGCAAGCCGAAACGATTGACCAAGTACAGCGCACTGACGCAGAGATCGAAGCGATTACGGGCCGCAAGCCTCAGTTTTTCCGTTTCCCCGCGGGCAACTACAGCGACGTCAGCCTGAGTGCGGTGGAAAGCCTGGGCCACAAAGTTGTCCATTGGCGCTGGGCCAGTGGCGATCCCGATCCGCGCGAGTCGGCCAATGCGCTATACAATCGCGTGCGGGAAAAGGTCGTCGCCGGCGACATTCTGATCTTCCATATCAACGGTCGCGGGCATCACACGGCCGAAGCCCTGCCCAGAATTGTCGAGCAGCTCGAAGCCGAGAACTACCGGTTCGTTCTTGTGTCGGACTATATCGGCACGCCCCACCCGAAAACCGCTCCCGAGCCCTTCACAACCTCATCCCTTCGGCAACGCTTCTACGACGTGCTGGCGCGCGCCCCTCTGACGGCCATCCCATTGGCGGTGGATTAGACGCCGGCGGAACCGAGTTCGGCCGTGCGTTGTCTGAGATCTGAAATGTCGCGCCATACATTGGCGAGCTCGGTCAGCACCGTTCCGTCAAAATCGAGACTATTGGAATCGCCTCGCACGCCGCCAAGCCGCTCATAAAAGGCGCGCGCGCGCACGTTCCGCTCGAAAACCCAAAGCCCGGCACTCACAAAACGATGGGCGGTCAAGTTTTCCGCCAACGCCAGCATCAAGCCGGAACCGGCACGATACCTCGATAGGTCTCGCGCCAGGCTTGGACGTGAACCCTTGCAATCTTTGCTGCATCGCAGATTTGGGCCGGCCGAATGAGCATGCGCAACCTCTTGCTGAGAGGGGATGTTACTCTACATTCTCAGGGTCACCGAACGCCATCCGGAGCCCCGCGTTATGACCACATCGACTGCCCACGAACCGCGCCAGGTCATACGCCTGACCCGTGGCATGTCCACCGAAGACGGCGCCGGAGTAAAGCTCATCCGCCTCGTTGGTTCACCCGAAGTGCCGGACATCGACCCGATCCTGATGCTCGACGCCTTCCGTTCCGACGATCCTAAATCCTACATCGCCGGCTTCCCGCCGCACCCGCATCGTGGCTTTGAAACCGTGTCCTACATGATCGCCGGCAGCTTGAAGCATAAGGACAACAAGGGCGGCGAAGGGCTCATCACCGACGGCGGCGTGCAGTGGATGACCGCCGGTCGCGGCGTGGTTCACTCCGAGATGCCGGCACAAACGAACGGCACGATGTTCGGCTTCCAGCTCTGGCTTAACCTGCCGGCCGCCGAAAAAATGCGCGCGCCCTGGTACCGCGACATTGCGGCAGCGGAAATTCCGCAGGTCGAACTATCGGCCGGTGTCCAGATGAAACTGATCGCAGGCACTTGGCGCACCACCAAAGGCCCAGCTCCCGAGCGCGCAACGCAACCCCTTATCGCAGACATCGCATTGGCGGCAGAAACCAGGGCGTCGATTCCGATTCCTCAGGGGCACGCCGCCTTTGCCTACGTGTTCGAGGGCAAAGCGACGCTCGGTTCGCAACCGGTCCAACGCGACCTGACGCGCGGTGACCTTGCTGTGCTGTCCAATAACGGCGACCTCACTGCGATCACGACGCAAGAGGCCGCGCGCATCCTCATCGTTGCCGCCAAGCCCTTGCGCGAGCCCATCGCGAAATACGGTCCCTTCGTCATGAACACGCAGGACGAACTGCGCCAAGCCTTCAACGATTTCCAGCGCGGACAATTCTGACGCGCGTCACCAAAATTTCCACCACGGCTTTTTTGCCTTCACAGCCGGTGCCACGGTGACCGGTGGCGGCGCCTCTGAACCATTCACCGCGATCTTGGCCTCTGACGTTTTGTGCAGATAGCCGACAAGGGCCGAGTCTTCCATATCGTGCGGCAAGGCGATGTCCGAGAGAGTCTTGCCGACGTCGCCATGCACATGCGACAGCAGCGACCGCCACTTAGCCAGATCCTCGCCGTCCAGCGCCGCCACAAGATCGCGCAACTGCTTCTCCGAACCCGGATAGGAAACGAACTCGTCGAGATCCGTCAGCAACACCTGCACATGCGGCTGACGCGACCCGGCAATCGCCGCTTCGAGATCCCGCAAATGCTCCCTCAGCGATGAAGGAAAAAGCTTGGTCAGCCGTGCCGAGCGCCGTTTGAGCGTGACCATGGCCGCGTCGCGGCGCTTGATCAGCGTGGGACAGCTCTGCCGCTGCTCGGGATCGTAGGTCTCGGAATCCGGCGGCTCGTCGACGAGTTGCACATCGCGCGGCTCGAACAAGGCCAGCCAACCAAGCGGCACCCAATCGTTCGCGTATCCGATCTCGAAATCACTCGCGGATTTAGTGAAGGCTGGCGCACTTCCGGTTCGCCCAATCAGAAACGAGTGTCCATGCATGGCAAGAAGATCCTCTCACGCGAATCCCCCAACACCCATTGCCGCACGAACGCGCAAGCGCCGCAACACACCTCGCCAACGAAAAAGGGCCGGGAAATTTCCCGGCCCCGCTTCCAATGCAAACCTTACATCTACACCGAGTAGTACATCTGGAACTCAATCGGATGCGGCGTGTGTTCGTAGGCGTACACATCCTGCATCTTGAGTTCGATATAGCTGTCGATGAAGTCGTCGCTGAACACGTTGCCGCGCTTCAAGAACGCGCGGTTCTTGTCGAGATTGTCGAGCGACTCGCGCAACGAACCGCACACTTGCGGCACGTCTTTCAGTTCCTCCGGCGGCAACGCATACAGGTCCTTGTCCATCGGCTGGCCCGGATGGATCTTGTTCTGAATGCCGTCGAGGCCGGCCATCAACATGGCGGCATAGGCCAAATACGGGTTTGCGCCCGGATCCGGGAAGCGCACTTCGATGCGCTTAGCCTTCGGACCGGCGCCGAACGGAATGCGGATCGACGCCGACCGATTGCGCGACGAGTAAGCGAGCAACACCGGCGCTTCGAAGCCCGGGATCAAACGCTTATACGAGTTCGTCAGCGGGTTTGTGAGAGCGTTGATCGCCTTCGCGTGTTTGATGATGCCGCCGATATAATAGAGGCACATCTCCGACAGATCGGCATAGCCCGAACCCGCGAACAGCGGCTGCCCGCTCTTCCAGATCGATTGATGCACGTGCATGCCCGAGCCGTTGTCGCCTTTAATCGGCTTCGGCATAAACGTTGCGGTCTTGCCGTAAGCAGCAGCGACCTGGTGCACGACGTACTTATAAATCTGCATGCGGTCGGCGGTCTTTACGAGCGTGTTGTATTTGAACCCAAGCTCATGCTGTGACGGCGCCACTTCGTGGTGATGCTTCTCGGGCTCGATGCCCATGTCGCCCATCACCGACAACATCTCGGAACGCAGGTCCTGACAGCTATCGACCGGCGGCACGGGGAAATACCCGCCCTTGACCGGCGGCCGATGGCCCATATTGCCCTGCTCGTACTCGGTACCCGTGTTGTACGGACCTTCGGCAGAGTCGATCTCGACGCTGCACTTGTTCATCGTGTTCGTGTAGCGCACATCGTCGAAAATGAAGAACTCGGCTTCGGGTCCAAACATCGCCGTATCGCCGACGCCGGCCGACTTCATGTAATTTTCGGCCGCCTTCGCGATCGAGCGTGGGCAACGGCCATACGGTTGATGCGTCGTCGGCTCAAGCACGTCGCAAAACAAGATCAGCGTTTTCTGCGCAAAGAACGGATCGACCACCGCGGTTGCCGGGTCCGGCAACAATGTCATGTCCGACTCGTTGATCGCCTTCCAACCCGCGATGGACGAGCCGTCGAACATGGTTCCGGTTTCGAAAATGTCTTTGTCGATCAAGGACAGATCGAACGTCACGTGCTGCCACTTGCCGCGCGGATCCGTGAAGCGCAGATCGACGAACTTAATTTCTTCGTCCTTGATCTTTTTCAGGACGGTATCAGCATTTGCCATGTGTTCCTCTGCCTCTCTTCTAAAGGACCGCGCGAACGCGGGTGTGGGTTAGTCAAAGATTAGATCGCGTCTTGGCCGGTTTCCCCGGTGCGGATGCGGATGACTTCTTCGATCGTCGAAATAAAAATCTTGCCGTCGCCGATGCGGCCCGTGCGCGCAGCCTTTTGGATCGCATCCACCGCGCGTTCGACTTGATCGTCCGGCAGCACGATTTCGATTTTCACCTTGGGCAAGAAGTCGACGACGTATTCGGCGCCGCGATAGAGTTCGGTGTGGCCCTTCTGGCGCCCGAACCCCTTGGCTTCGGTCACGGTGATACCTTGGACGCCGACTTCCTGAAGGGCCTCCTTCACTTCGTCGAGCTTGAACGGCTTAATAATGGCTTCGATTTTCTTCATTTTTGGCTCCATCAAGAGGCCGACTCTTGGTCGCACACCCCGGCAAGGGCAAGGTCACCGCGAACCCTGGAATTTCGCCGGACCATAGCGTGCTGATTTTCGCCGGAACATCCATGAATCTGCCGCGCCGATAGGCAGGTGTGCACAAACTGTGGGCAGCCGTACGGCGCCTTGCGATGGAGCGGTCGCTTTGCGAAGCTGCGCGCCGCACAAAAGGCCGTCCCACATGAAGCCGCTCAATCCAACCTTTGCTGGTACCGGAACCACAATTTTCTCGGTCATGTCCGCTCTTGCCAATCAGCACGGCGCGGTCAATTTGGGCCAAGGCTTCCCGGATACGGATGGCCCACTCGCCTTGCGCGAGCGTGCCGCACAAGCGCTGATTGAGGGCCCCAACCAATATCCGCCGATGATGGGCGTCGAAGCCTTGCGCCAAGCCTTGGCTGCACACGCCACGCGCTTCTACGACCTAAATTACGATTGGCGCAGTGAAATTGTCGTGACGTCGGGCGGAACAGAAGCCTTGACCGCCTCCATCATGGGGCTCGTCAACCCGGGAGACGAAGTCGTCCTGCTGGAGCCCGCCTACGATTCATACCGACCGATCGTACAGGCGGTCGGCGGGATTGTTCGGCCCATACGTCTCCAGGCCCCGAACTGGACTCTGACCGAGGCCGCGCTGGCCGGCGTTTTCACAAACAAGACCAAACTTATCGTGCTGAACACGCCCATGAACCCGGCGGGAAAAGTATTCGGCCGCGACGAGTTGGAACTCATCGCCAAGTTCTTGACGCGCTTCGACGCTCTTGCGATTTGCGACGAAGTCTATGAGCACCTGACATTCGACGGCCTGAAACATGCGCCGCTTGCAACTCTACCCGGCATGGCCGAACGCTGCGTGCGCGTCGGATCGGCGGGCAAGATGTTTTCGCTCACGGGTTGGAAAGTGGGCTGGGTCGAAGGCCCGGCCGCTTTGATCGGCGCCGTCTCGAAAGCGCACCAGTTCATCACCTTCACGACGCCGACCGCGCTGCAAATTGCGGTTGCGCATGGACTTAACACGGCCGAGGAATTCTTCTTGAACCTCGCACGCGAGCTGCAGGGCAATCGGGACTTTCTGGCAAACGGTTTGAAAGAAATCGGCTTCGATCCGCTGCCCGCGCAAGGCACCTATTTCTTGACGACGGACATCCGAAAACTTCGCTTCAACGGCTCGGACGTCGACTTCTGCAAACACATCACCGAGCACGCGCGCGTCGCGGCGATACCCTTGTCGGTGTTTTTCTCGGCCGACGCGCCGCGACACTTCGTGCGCTTCGCCTTTTGCAAGCAGCGCAAAGTGCTCGAAGAGGCCGTCGCGCGTCTCGCCACTCATTTCAAACGCAACTGACGACACCAAGGACCAATGCATGACTGACGATCGAATGCCGATCCTAATCGGCTGCGGGCAGCTGACGCAGCGCACCGCTCAAGCCGGAAAATACGAAGACAGCCTCGACCCGCTGCAACTCCTGACCGAAGCCGCGACTCGTGCGCTCGCCGACACTGGCGCATCGGACAAGCTGAAGCCGCTGATCGACAATATTTCGGTCGTGCGCTTCACCGCGGACTCTTCCGAAGCCGGCCGCCTTCCCATAGGCCAATACACGAACGCGCCGCGCTCGCTAGGTCTTCGCATCGGCGCCAAGGCGCGCCGCGAGTACTACACGGCCGCCGGCGGCAACACGCCGCAATACTTGGTCAATCGCACGGCCGAGGAAATCGCCAACGGCGAAACGACGGTCGCGCTGCTCGCAGGCTCCGAGGACCTGGCGACCATGATCGGCGCCTTGACCAAAGGCATACAACTCAAATGGGGCGAAGACGCCGGCGGCGAGCCCACTCAAATTGGCGAGAACCGCCGTGGCGCCAACGACATCGAACGCGCGCACGCGCTTTATTTCCCGGTCAACGCGTACCCACTGTTCGAAAACGGCATCCGCGGACACAAAGGCCGCAACGTCCGCGATCATCAATTGGCAATCGGCCGACTTTTTTCGCCATTCACAAAAGTTGCAGCCGCGAACCCATACGCGTGGTTCCCGACCTTCCGCACGCCCGAGGAAATTGCGACGCCGGGCGACAACAACCGCTATGTCGGATTCCCCTATACGAAATACATGAACGCCATTATTCAGGTCGACATGGCCGCAGCCGTCGTGATGACGAACGTCAAAACCGCGCGCGAATTGGGCATTCCGGAATCGAAGTGGGTCTATCTGCACGGCTGCGCCGATGCCAACGACATCTGGCACGTGAGCGAGCGCGTGAACTACTATTCCTCACCGGCGATTCGCACGATGGGCCAGAAGGCGTTTGCGATGGCCGGCAAGACCGTCGCCGATTTGAGTTTCATCGACTTGTATTCCTGCTTCCCGTCAGCCGTCGAAATCGGCTGTGCGGAATTGGGATTGGCGGAAGACGATCCGCGCGGCCTGACGGTCACCGGTGGATTGCCGTATTTCGGAGGGGCAGGGAACAACTACGTCATGCACTCAATCGTTACGATGATGGAAAAGGTCCGCGCAAAACCCGGAAGCTTCGGCATGGTCACGGCCAACGGCTGGTACGTGACCAAGCACGCGCTGGGCATCTACTCGACGACGCCGGTCAAAGGCAGCTGGAAGCGCGAAGATCCGAAAACCTATCAACGCGACATAGACGGCATGGCGCACCCGCAAATCGAAGCAAGACCGGAAGGCGAGGGCGTGGTCGAAACCTACACCGTCATGCACGATCGCGGTGGGCCCAAGATGGGCATCGTCATCGGCCGCCTGTCGGACGGCAAACGCTTCTTGGCGCACACGCCGAGCGATCCGGCGACGTTGAGCGATCTGATGGAGCGCGAGATGCTGGGTCGTCGCGGGTTGGTCACGCCCGGCGACAAAACCAATCTTTTCGTTCCGCAGTGAATCATGGCGCGGCTCTACCTTGTCAGGCATGGCGAACCGGCGGGGACATGGGCCGACTCCCATGACCCCGGACTGACCGATCTCGGACGGCAGCAGGCGCAAGGCGCCGCCGACCGCCTTCGCCTGGTCCATCCCAAGCAAATCGTCACCAGCCCGTTGCGGCGCGCCATCGAAACCGCAATGCCGCTGGCCAACGCGCTTTCGATGCAGCCCTTGGTCGTGCAGCAGATTGCCGAAATCCCGACGCCCGCGCACATGACGCTCGCCAATAGGGGCGAATGGTTGCGCTCGATCATGACGCGCAATTGGAGCCAAACCGATCCCGACTTGCGGCGTTGGCGTGACGACATCATCGATGGCTTGACGCGGTTGCAGATCGACACCGCCATCTACTCCCACTTCGTTGCCATCAATGTCGCGCTCGGCGCATCGATTGGCGACGACCGGGTCACGTGCTTCATGCCTGCGCACGCGTCAGTGACGGTTTTGGAAACGAATGGGCGTGCAGTCTCGCTCGTCGAGTTGGGGCAAACGGCCGAAACAAAAGTGACATAAGGAGCGGCGATGACCGATTTGCATTGGATGTCCGCGACGCAGCTGATCGCGGCCTATCGCGCAAAGACGCTGTCGCCGGTCGAAGCTGCGGAATACCTGCTCGGTCGCATCGAGGCGCTCGACTCGCGCATCAATGCCATTTGCTTCCTCGATCATGAAACGACGCTGGCCCAAGCGCGCGCCTCCGAAGAGCGCTGGATGAACGGTGAGCCGCAGGGGCTGTTGGACGGCGTCCCCGTCGCCATCAAGGATCTGGTCCTGTCCAAAGGTTGGCCGACGCTGCGCGGTTCAAAGACCGTGGATCGCAATCAGCCATGGGACCAAGACGCGCCAAGTGTCGCCCGCTTGCGCGAACATGGCGCCGTCTTCATCGGCAAGTCGACGACGCCTGAATTCGGATGGAAGGCAACGAACGACAGCCCTTTGACCGGTGTCACCCGCAATCCATGGAACTTGAAAAAAACGCCCGGCGGTTCCAGCGGCGGTGCCGGCGCAGCCTTGGCGGCCGGCTATTGCCCGCTCGCAATCGGCACCGACGCCGGCGGCTCGATCCGTATCCCCGCCAGTTTTTGCGGCGTCTTCGGCCTAAAGCCCACCTTCGGCCGTGTGGCGGCGTGGCCCGCAAGCCCCTTCACGACGCTCGCCCACGCAGGCCCCATGTCGCGCACCGTCGCCGACAGCGCTCTTTTTCTGAATGTGATCTCCGAACCGGATGCGCGCGACTGGTATCAACAGCCATTGCTTCAAATGGATTTCTGCTGGGACTTGGCCAAGGGCATCCGCGGCGCCAAAATCGCGTTCAGTCCAAGGCTCGGTTGGGTCAAACGCGTCGACAGCGAGGTCGACGACATCGTTGCCCGCGCCGTGAAGCGGTTCACCGAGGCGGGCGCCCATGTCGCCGAGGCCGATCCGCCGGGCGGCGACCCGACATCCTTCTTCGAAACGCTCTTTGCCTCCGGTGCCGGGTTTTTGCTCGACCAGTATCCGAAAGAAAAGCTCGACCTCATCGATCCCGATCTGCGCCAAATGGTCGAGGAATCGCGCTCCATCACGCGCCGCGACTTCCAACAAGCCAACGCCGAGCGCGCGGCCTACGGCGCCGGCATGAAAGCCTTCATGAAAGACTTCGATTTCCTCGTGACGCCGATGATCGCGGTACCGCCCTTTGACACGCCCTTGCTCGCGCCGGTCGATGCGAACGGGAAGTACTGGCTAGAGTGGTCTCCCTTCACCTATCCGTTCAACTTGACGCAACAACCGGCAGCCAGCGTGCCCTGTGGCTTTACGAGCGACGGCTTGCCGGTCGGGCTGCAAATCGTCGGCCGTCTGGGTGAAGACGGACGCGTTCTTCAGGCGGCTCAAGCCATGGAAAAACTGCTGGGCTTGGCGGATCGCCACCCTTCGGATATCTGAGAGCGGATGTGGACTCTCGGTCCGGAAATTCTCTCTGTCGCTGACATGTACGAGGTCGACCGCCTAACGGTCGCCTCGGGCATTGCGTCGTTGACGCTGATGGAAAATGCGGGCCGGCAAGTTGCCAACGAAATCGCAAAGCGCTGGCCTCCGTGCCGCACCACGATCATCTGCGGACCCGGCAACAACGGCGGCGATGGCTTCGTCGTTGCGCGCCATCTTCAAACGCGCGGATACGCAGTTGACGTTATTGCGTATGGCGACCACGCCGCGCTGAAGGGCGATGCGGCCGCAATGGCCAAGCTCTGGACCGGTCCGACGCGGCCGTTCAGCGCGCAGGACGCGATACACGGCAGGCTTGTCGTAGACGCTGTTTTCGGCGCGGGCCTTTCGCGCGCACTGCCATCGGAGCTCGGGTCCTTTTTCGAAGGTGTTCAATCGGCCGACATCCCCATCGTCGCCATCGATGTGCCGAGCGGTATCGGCGGCGATGAAGCGAAATTCTTGGGCGACGCGAAACCGTGGTCTGCGGCGTTGACCGTCACGTTCTTCCGCAAAAAAGCGGCTCACATTCTATATCCATCGCGAAAATACTGCGGGGAGATCGCCTGCGTCGACATCGGCATCTCGGTCGGTATGTTCCACGCGCTCTCGGAACGTGAGCGAAGTTCCGGCTTGGCGGCACGCGCCCCTTGCGCCGAAAACACTCAACCGGCGCTCATACCGCCGCTCGATCCGACGGCACACAAATACAAGCGCGGGCATTGCGTGGTTGTGAGTGGCCCCGCAAACGCGACCGGCGCCGCCCGTCTCGCGGCTCGCGCTGCGCTGCGCGCAGGCGCGGGTCTCGTCACGGTGGTCGCAGCAAAAGAGGCGATGCCGATCCTGAGTGCGTCACTCACCTCCGTCATGGTGCGCGAAGCAAATGACGGCGCCGCGCTCGCGAAATTACTGCAGGACAAACGTCTGAACGCGATCGTCGTCGGTCCGGGCGGCGGCATCGGCGCGCCAACGAAGGCGCATGTTTCGGCAGCGCTGGCCTCGGGCGCTTCCGTCGTAATCGACGCAGACGCGTTGACAAGCTTCGAAGGTGACGCTGCGGCACTCTTCAAACAGCTGCACGGCCGCGCAGTATTGACGCCGCACGAAGGCGAGTTCGAGCGTTTGTTCCCGGGACTTCTGTCGCGCTCGTTGAATCGGATTGAAGCCGCGCGCGCGGCTGCCGCTACGTCCGGCGCCGTTGTGCTGCTGAAAGGACCAGACACTGTCGTCGCGGCGCCAACGGGCGAGGCCGTCGTGAACACCAATGCGCCGCCGCAACTTGCCACCGCAGGATCCGGCGATGTTCTGGCCGGAATCGTCGGCGCGCTGCTGGCGCAGGGCATGCCCGCTTTCGATGCTGCGCGCACGGCGGCGTTCCTGCACGGCGAGTGCGGCAGAATCGCCGGTCCCGGACTCATCGCCGAAGATCTACCCGAGTGCCTTCCTCAGGCGTTGAAATCTCTGGAAAATGCCCGTTTAGGCGGGCTTTGAGTTTAATGACACCCCTGCTATAGACAGCGCCCTTATTTACCGACAGGAACACCGGCACATCTTGTGTTGGCGTACAATTGGATGCGTGCGCCGGCGAGTTCGGGCGGGCGTGGCGGAACTGGTAGACGCGCTGGATTTAGGTTCCAGTGACGCAAGTCGTGGGGGTTCAAGTCCCTCCGCCCGCACCAACGCTTTCCAATTGTAGCGCCACTGCAAGTACTGGCGATTGAGGCAGGATTAGGCCATGGAAATTACCGAAACGGTGAGCGATGCGCTCCGCCGCGAATTCCGAATCACGGTTGGCATGAGCGACTTGGACGCGAAACTGACATCGCGCCTTGAGGGCATGAAAGGCCAAGTCCAACTCAAGGGCTTCCGCCCGGGCAAAGTCCCGGTCGCGCACCTGCGCAAGGCCTACGGCAAGTCGATGATGGGCGAGATCGTCCAGGAGGCGGTGGCCGAGTCGAGCCAAAAGGCGGTCGAGGATCGTTCGCTCCGCCCGGCGATGTCGCCGCAGATTCAGATGGTGAGCGCCGTCGAAGGTGTCATCGAAGGCCGTGAAGACTTGGTTTTCACGATGGGTGTCGATTTGATGCCCGACTTCAAATTGGCTGAGCCGTCGGCCATTTCTCTGACGCGCCCCGTTGCGGAAGTTAGTGACGAAGACGTGCAGGATTCGTTGAAGCGTTTGGCCGCACAGCAACGCACGTTCGAACCGAAGGGCGACGACGCCGCCGCGCAAGAAGGCGATCAGCTCGTCATCGATTTCACCGGCAAACTCGACGGCATCCCCTTTGAAGGCGGCACAGCCGAAAACGCCGAACTGGTGATCGGTTCGGGCTCGTTCATCCCCGGCTTCGAAGAGCAACTGAAGGGCTCGAAAGCGGGCGATGCGAAGCTTGTCGCCGTGACATTCCCCAATGACTACCCTTCGGCCAATTTGGCCGGGAAATTTGCCGACTTCGACGTGCGCGTCAAAGAAGTGCGTCGCGGCGTTGAAGCCGAAGTCGACGAAAGCCTGGCGACGAAGCTGGGCTTGGATAGTTTGGACAAGTTGCGCGACGCCGCACGCAGCCAATTAGCGAACGAATTTGGCCGCGCCACGCGCGCTCACCTGAAGCGCGCGCTGCTCGACGCGCTGGACACGTCGCACAGCTTCGATCTTCCCTCGGGCATGGTCGAAGCCGAATTTCGTCAGATCTGGGCTCAGGTCGAACAGGACATCAAAGCCGGAAATCTGGCCGACGAAGACAAGACGAAGTCCGAAGACGAATTGCGGGCCGAGTTCCGCAAAATCGCCGAGCGCCGGGTCCGCCTCGGTCTCGTCCTGTCGGAGTTCGGTCGCCTGAACAACGTTCAAGTCACGCAAGACGAGCTCAACCGTGCTGTCGTCGCGCAGGCGCGCCAGTATCCCGGCCAGGAACAGCGTATTTTCGAGATTTATCGCAACAACCCCGACGCCGTTGCGCAACTTCGGGCGCCGATATTCGAGGATAAGGTCGTGGATTTCCTGGTTGGTCAGGTAAAGATCAGCGACCATCAGGTGAGTCGCGTGGACCTATTCAAAGATCCCGACGACCTGGCGAGTATCCTGAAGGCGAGCTAATTCACGTCGCGGCACCGTGCCGCCGGCAACGTATACGAGGGCAGAGTGATGAAAGACGTGCGCGAGACTTATGCGAACTATTACATGCCCTTCGTGGTCGAGCAGACCTCGCGCGGCGAGCGGTCCTACGACATTTATTCTCGCCTTCTGAAGGAGCGCATCATCTTCGTATCGGGTCCCATCGAAGACACGGTGGCGACGTTGGTAACCGCACAGCTCCTGTTTCTTGAGGCTGATAACCCCAAAAAAGAAGTGTCCATGTACATCAACTCGCCCGGCGGGTTGGTCACGGCGGGCCTCGCCATTTACGATACGATGCAGTACATCCGCCCGGCCGTCGCGACCCTTTGCATCGGTCAAGCGGCATCTGCGGCATCATTGTTACTATGCGCCGGAGAAAAGGGTCAGCGTTACGCCCTGCCGAATTCGCGAGTGATGCTGCACCAACCGTCAGGTGGCGCCCAGGGCCAAGCGAGCGATATTGCACGTCATGCTCAAGAGATCGTGAAGCTTAAGAAGCGCTTGAACGAGATCTACGCGAAACATACGGGCCAACCCGTTGAAGCGATTGAAAAGACCTTGGATCGCGACTACTTCCTCACGGCCGAAGAAGCTAAGAACTTTGGCCTCATCGACCAGGTGTTTACCAAGCGACCCGCGGGTTTGGACGCCGCCTAATGCGGCCGAATTCCCGGGCAGATTGCGCGATTTTCAGCCTACACCCGCGCTTAATGAATTCTTGATCCGTGGCCGCATAGCATGCTCGAATTGCTTTGTAGGGCAGCGCGTTTGGGATTCGGCACGCGTTTGGCTTTGGAACTAGGACGACCGGGTAAATGGCCGGAAACGGCACGTTTTTTCCGGCCAGTTGGAGGAAACGAATGAGCAAGAGCGGCAGTGACTCTAAGAACACTCTCTACTGCTCGTTCTGCGGTAAGAGCCAGCACGAAGTCCGCAAGCTGATCGCAGGGCCGACAGTCTTCATTTGCGATGAGTGCGTCGAACTGTGCATGGACATTATCCGCGAGGAAAACAAAACCTCGCTGGTGAAGTCGCGCGACGGCGTTCCGACGCCTTCCGACATCCGCAAAGTTCTCGACGACTATGTCATCGGCCAAGACCACGCGAAAAAGGTCCTCGCGGTCGCCGTCCACAATCACTACAAGCGCCTCAACCATCAGACCAAGAACGGCAGCGACATCGAAATCGCGAAGTCGAACATCTTGCTGATTGGCCCAACGGGTTGCGGCAAGACGCTGCTCGCCCAAACGCTGGCGCGCATTCTCGACGTGCCGTTCACGATGGCCGACGCGACGACGCTCACCGAAGCCGGCTATGTCGGCGAAGACGTCGAAAATATCATTTTGAAGCTGCTGCAATCGGCCGATTACAACGTCGAACGCGCGCAGCGCGGCATCGTCTACATCGACGAAGTCGACAAGATCAGCCGCAAATCCGACAACCCTTCGATCACGCGCGACGTGTCGGGCGAGGGCGTGCAGCAGGCTTTGCTGAAGATCATGGAAGGCACGGTGGCAAGCGTTCCCCCGCAAGGCGGCCGCAAGCATCCGCAGCAAGAATTCCTGCAAGTCGACACCACGAACATCCTATTCATTTGCGGCGGCGCGTTCGCCGGCCTGGAACGAATCATCGCTGCTCGCGGCAAGGGTTCGTCGATGGGCTTTGGTGCCAATGTTCAGTCCGCGGACGATCGCGGCACGGGAGCGATCCTGCGCGAGATCGAGCCCGAAGATCTGTTGAAGTTCGGCTTGATCCCGGAATTCGTCGGCCGTCTGCCTGTGTTGGCAACGCTTGAGGACTTGGACATCGACGCTCTGATGTCGATCCTGACTCGTCCGAAGAACGCACTCGTAAAACAGTATCAGCGCCTGTTCGAGATGGAGGGCCTGTCGCTCTCGTTCTCCGACGACGCGCTGAAGACGATCGCCCGCAAGGCGATTTCGCGCAAAACGGGTGCCCGCGGTCTGCGTTCGATCATGGAAACCATCTTGCTCGACACGATGTTCGATCTGCCGGGCATGCGCGGTGTTTCCGAGGTCGTCATCAACGGCGAAGTGGCCGAAGGTCGCGCGCGTCCATTGCTGATTTACGCCGACAAACGCGCCGAAGCCACGTCGGCCGCGTCCTAAATGTCTGCGCGCCGCGCCTAGAGGTCTTGAATTTCAAGGCCTTGAAGGCGCGGCCGGTCGCATCCACTTCAGTTATTCGTTGATATTTCCGGCTTGAGGTCCGGAATCGAACCCGCAAATCGCTTGACCGCGTGTTTGCAGGCGCAGACTCCAAACCTCAACGCCTCACGCTATCGAAAGGCAGGTTGATCATGACCAACACGAACGATGAAGGCAGCACCAAAGCGCCGCTCGTGTTTCCCGTATTGCCGCTCCGCGACATCGTCGTCTTCCCGCACAAGATCGTGCCCCTCTTCGTCGGGCGCGAAAAGTCGGTGCGCGCCCTTGAAGATGTGGGTCTTGAGGAGAAGCAAATTCTTCTCGTGACGCAGAAGAACCCGGCGCAGGACGAACCAGGCGAAGACGACATCTATATGATCGGAACGCTGGCCTCCGTGGTTCAGCTCCTAAAGCTGCCGGACCAGACGGTGCGCGTGCTCGTCGAAGGCAAACAGCGCGCCCGCATCAAGCGCTTCCTGCCGAACAGCAATTTTTTCCAGGTCGAAGCCGAGCTGTTGCCCGACATTGTCGGCGACGAGCGCGAGGTCGAGGCGCTGGCCCGTTCCGCCGCCGCGCAATTCGAAACCTACCTGAAGCTCAACAAAAAGCTCCCGCCTGAATCGCATACCGAAGTTCAGCAGATCACAGATCCCTCGAAATTGGCCGACACGATCGCGTCCCACATCACGGTCAAAATCGCCGACAAGCAAGCTCTGCTCGAAACCACGGTCGTCGGCGAACGGCTTGAGAAAGTCTTCGGTCTGATGGAGGGCGAGATGAGCGTCCTTCAGGTCGAACGCAAAATCCGCACGCGCGTAAAGCGCCAGATGGAGAAGACGCAACGCGAGTATTATTTGAATGAGCAATTGAAGGCCATTCAGAAAGAACTCGGCGAAGGCGAAGAACAGCGCGACGAACTCGGCGAACTCGAAGACCGCATCAAAAAGACGAAGCTGTCGAAGGAAGCCGGCGACAAAGCCATGGCCGAGATGCGCAAGCTCCGCCAGATGTCGCCAATGTCGGCCGAGGCGACGGTCGTTCGCAACTACCTCGATTGGATGCTCTCGCTGCCGTGGGGCAAAAAGACTCGCGTCAAGAAAGATTTGGACGAAGCGGAAAAGGTCCTCAACGACGACCACTTCGGTCTCGAAAAAGTCAAAGAACGCATTCTGGAATATCTCGCTGTGCAGCAGCGGGCAGGGCGCTTGCGTGGCCCGATCCTTTGCTTGGTCGGCCCTCCCGGCGTCGGCAAAACCTCGCTTGGCAAGTCGATCGCACGCGCGACCGGTCGCGAGTTCGTGCGCATGTCGCTCGGCGGTGTACGTGACGAGGCCGAAATTCGCGGTCATCGCCGCACCTATATCGGCTCTATGCCCGGCAAGGTCATTCAGGGCATGAAGAAGGCGAAGTCGGCCAATCCGCTGTTCTTGCTCGACGAGATCGACAAGCTCGGTGCCGATTGGCGTGGCGATCCGTCGTCGGCGCTTCTTGAGGTGCTCGATCCGGAGCAAAACGCGTCTTTCAACGATCACTATCTCGAAGTCGACTTCGACCTCTCCGACGTCATGTTCATCACGACGGCAAACTCGTTGCGTATGCCGCAAGCCTTGATGGACCGCATGGAGATCATTCGCATCCCCGGCTACACCGAGGATGAGAAAGCCGAAATCGCCAAACGCCATCTCTTGCCGAAACAGGTCGAGGCGCACGCGCTAAAAGCCGGCGAATGGTCGATTTCGGATGCAGCGTTGCTCGACCTTATTCGCTACTACACGCGCGAAGCGGGCGTTCGTAGTTTGGAGCGTGAGCTGGCAGGCCTTGCCCGCAAGGCCGTGCGCGAGATCGTGTCGAAGAAGGCGAAGTCGGTCACCGTCACGCAAAAAAATCTTGAGAAGTATGCGGGCGTTCGCAAGTACCGTTTTGGCGAAATGGAAGGCGAGGACCAAGTCGGCGTCGTCACCGGCCTGGCCTGGACGGAAGTGGGCGGCGACACGCTTACGATCGAAGCGGTCATGTTGCCCGGCAAGGGCCGCATGCAAACAACCGGCAAGCTCGGTGATGTGATGAAGGAATCGATCGACGCCGCGCGCTCCTATGTGCGCTCGCGCTCGCTTTCGATCGGCGTCACGCCGCCGACGTTCGATAAGCGCGACATTCACGTTCACGTGCCTGAAGGTGCGACGCCTAAGGATGGACCTTCCGCCGGAGTCGCGATGACAACGGCGATCGTATCGGTTTTGACGGGCATTCCCATCAAACGGGAAGTTGCCATGACGGGTGAAGTCACGCTGCGCGGACGCGTATTGCCGATCGGCGGCCTTAAGGAAAAGCTCCTGGCGGCGTTGCGGGCGGGCATAACCACGGTGCTTATCCCTTCCGAAAACGAAAAGGATTTGGCCGAAATCCCGGACAACGTCCTCAAGGGCCTGAAGATCATTCCGGTGGCCACAGTCGACGAAGTGCTGGCCAACGCTTTGGTCCGCGCACCGATCCCGGTCACTTGGGAAGAGCCTGCCGACGATCACCACCGCGCGTCCAAAAAGACCGAGGCAGAAGACCGTGACGGTGTGGTTGCCCATTAAGCAAGCCTAACAAATAGGCAAAATATAGGGGGTTGTGGGAGTTATCCCGCGCCCCCTAGTGTTACATGAGCTTATTAGTCGCAGAAATCCGCCGATTTCCTTTGACAGCGCTGCGACAGCCCTTAAATTCCGGCGCCTAAGTTCTATGGGCGTCCGCCCCTCATCCTTCACCTCCCAACCTGAACCGCGAGGACCAATGAACAAGAACGATTTGGTCGCGGCCGTCGCTGAAAAGACGTCCGTGCCGAAAGCCGAAGCAGAAAAAATCATCGACGCGACGCTCGACGTCGTGACCCAAACCCTCAAAGGCGGCGACGAAGTCCGCCTCGTCGGCTTTGGCACGTTCGTCGTGACCAACCGCAAGGCTGGAACCGGTCGCAACCCGCGCACCGGCGAGGAAATCAAGATCCCGGCTTCCAAACAGCCGAAATTCCGCGCCGGCAAGCAGCTCAAAGACGCCGTTAACGTCTAATCTGACGAAATCTTGAAGGGCGCGGGCGCGAGCCTGCGCCCTTGTCTTTTGCGGGGCTCGCAAGCCTCTGCTATTTCCTGGAACGGGCGATTAGCTCAGTTGGTAGAGCGCATCGTTTACACCGATGATGTCGGCGGTTCGAGCCCGTCATCGCCCACCAGCCTTCGCTCGCGGAACGCGAGAGAAGGCTGCCACGCCGAAGCCCGCAGGGCGAAGGCGGGCCTGCCACCCGCGAGCTACGGCTTGGCAAGCCGGTGCTCGGAGCCAGGTACGCGGCGCAATGACAGGCGAACGACGTGACAATGAAATATGTCTACATCCTTCAAAGCGTGGAAATGTCGGGCCGTCACAATACAGGCGTAACAGATGACTTGCGGGCTAGACTCAAAAAGCACAATGCCGGCCAAGTCAGCCACACCTCGAAATTTGCGCCTTGGAGACTTGAGACGTACGTCGCTTTCGCCGACGAAGCTAAAGCCTTTGCTTTTGAAAAGTACTTGAAATCTGCGTCCGGCCGCGCCTTCGCAAGGAAGAGATTGTGATCGCGCCCAACGCTGACGATCTTTTCGCTTCAGGGAGAGAAATTAGCATGACGCATCCGCTCCAAATCACTCTCGGCCTAATCTTGGCCCTGGCATTTTCGTCAGGCGCCGATGCTAAGGTCACCTCCACCGCTCCCACGGGCTTTTCCGTGGAGCACAAGCTCGAACTCAAGACTGACGCCAAGTCGGCTTACGACGCCTTCACAAAAGTCGGCTCCTGGTGGAACAGCGCGCATTCCTTTTCGGGCGACGCGAAAAACCTCAAAATCGACACTCGGCCTGGCGGTTGCTGGTGTGAAACGCTCCCTGAGGGCGGCTTCGTCAAGCACATGGATGTCGTTCATGCCGCGCCTGGCGCGATGTTGGTCTTCTCCGGCGGCCTCGGGCCACTTCATTTCATGGGCGTCGCGGGCTCT
>JAIOQG010000205.1 GCA_021413465.1 Alphaproteobacteria bacterium
TCGGTTTCTTTCACTCGAAGCCGGCTTCGGCGTTCTCGCCGGTGGCGGTGACGCCCGATGAGTTGGGGTCGCATTGGCGCGACGGTAAAGTGCATCTGCCGCTTGAAGTGTTGCTGAACGGGCAACTGTTCGGGTCGCCGAATGCGGGTGTCGACATGACATTCTCGTTTCCCGCATTGATCGCGCATGCCGCAAAGACACGCGAGCTTGAGGCCGGGACGATTATCGGTTCAGGCACGGTGTCGAACGCCGATCGCAGATGCGGTTCGGCCTGTATTGCGGAGCGGCGCATGTTGGAGACGATCGAAACGGGCAAGCCGGTAACGCCGTTCATGCGCTTTGGCGACCGGGTGCGAATAGAGATGCGGTTGCCGGATCGCACGTCGATCTTTGGTGCGATCGATCAGAAGGTCAAGAAATACGAGGGTCCGAAATGAAACTCTATGACTATGCCTACTCGTCGGCAGGGTATCGCGCGCGGATCGCGTTGAATTTGAAGGGGCTCAAGTATGAGCGGTCGGTGGTCAATTTGATCAAGGACGGTGGGCAACAACATTCGGCGGCGTACAAGGCGGTGAATCCGCAAGAGTTGATTCCGACTCTTGAGACTGACGGTCGCGTGATCGGACAGTCGCTCGCGATTGTCGAGTATCTGGACGAGACCTATCCGACGCCGCCCTTGCTGCCGAGTTATCCCGCCGAGAAGGCGCGCGTGCGCCAAATTGCTTACGAGATCGCCTGCGACATTCATCCGATCAATAATCAGCGCGTGCGTCAGCACCTCAAGGCGTTGGGCCATTCGGAAGAGGAAATACTCAGCAAGTGGTACGCGCATTGGATCGCGATCGGGTTCGCGGCGCTCGAGACGCAACTTAGCGGTTCGAAAGAAACCGGTCAGTTCTGTCACGGCGATACGCCGACGCTAGCCGACATTTGTTTGGTACCGCAGATGGCGAATGCGTACCGGTTTAAGGTGCCGGTCGATGCGTTTCCGACGCTGGTGCGGATCGATGCGGCGTGCCGCGCGCTACCGGCCTTTGCCGCAGCGGCGCCGGAGAAGCAGCCCGATGCGGCCTGAACAGCTGCCGAAGCACGAAGGGTTGCTCGTGCTCGAGCAATTCTTGCCGTATCGGTTATCGGTGCTCTCGAACACGGTCAGCAGCCGGATTGCTAAGTTCTACGGCGCGCGGTTTCAATTGACGATTCCCGAATGGCGCGTGATGGCCGTGCTCGGCCGCTTTCCGGGTTTGACGGCGGCAGAGGTTACGGAGCGCACCGCGATGGACAAGGTGCAGGTCAGTCGCGCAGTCGCTCGCCTTCAGAAAACGTGTCGCATCGAGCAACGCGCGGTGGAAGGCGATCGGCGGGCGCGGCACTTGTTCCTGACTCAGGAAGGACAAGACGTGTATGAAGAGATCGTGCCCTTGGCGCGCGACTACGAGCAGCGCATTATTGCCAACTTAAATGCGAGCGAGCGCGTGCAGCTCAATCGGTTACTCGACAAGCTCACGGCGGCGGCGGGGACGCTTTGATTTTTTCGGTACGCTTTCTTCCAGCGCATAGGTACTGTCGCGCAGGAATTCCATCAGCTTTTTGCGGTCGCTGATCGCCTTCAATTGATCGTAGGGGATGCGCTTTCCGATGCGCAACGTCAGATCGCCGCCGATGCGGTCGTGAACTTCCTTGAACAGAAGCGACAGGCGCAGGGTCATGCTGACGTGGCTTGCGACTTGGAATAGGCGCGAATTTTGGCCGGCGAAGAACACCGGCACCACGGGAGCCTTGCCCTGAACGATCATGCGGGCGGTGAAGGTTTTCCATTCCGGGTCGCGCGCCTTGCGGGCCAACACGGTCGGCGTCGTCGAGACCGTGCCGCCCGGGAAGATGATCAGGGCGCCGCCCCTTTCGAGCAGTGCTTTGCATTCGGCGCGCGATTTGATGTTAGTTTCGAGCGCGGCCTTGGTTTCTTCGAAATCGATCGGCAGAAGAAAAGGTTTGATCTCTTCGGCGCGATTCAAGAGCGCGTTCGTCAGAACTTTGAAATCCTTGCGGACACGGGCGATCAGCCAGCAAATGACGAGGCCGTCGAGGACGCCGAACGGGTGATTGGCGACGAGGATTACAGGGCCGGTGCTCGGGATCTCGGAGAGCGCATCGTCGTTGAAAGCTATTTTTAGGCCGAGCTTGCTTATGGCGGCGTCCCAAAAGCTTTCGCCGGGCTTGGGATTATTTTGGTGTTCAAGGTACATGCGCTTCAGATCGGGTTGACCCGAAATTCGCTCGATCAATTGAATGACTAAGCGTTTGAAGCGCGGATCTTCCGGCGAGGCGTATGAGAATTCGTCGACTTCGGCCATGGTTTTCGAGCGACCCAAATCACTTCACCTGCGTCCAATGCCGTCAAAGTTTAGCGATGTGGCGGCAGGGGTGCAAATGGTGCTTGCCTTTATTTCGCCGGCCGGCGGGCGCAGTGTTGGTGCCCGACTCGGTAAGGGAGTGCGAAATGCGGTTGCGAATGATGGGTTTGGTGCTGTTGGCCGGCGCTGCGGTGCCGTGGTCCGAAGCCTTGGCGGAAGACGCGTCGTTTTCGTTTTCAACCGATGCCTTTCGTTCAGCCTTCAATCGCCAAGCTGCGCGCGATCGCACAGATCAGATCGCCGATTGCGTTCTTGTTCATCGGGTGAGCGGCTGCACGTTCCGGATGAAAGCCTTCAAGAAAATGGCGGCTGGCGAAGCTCTGGCGGCCGCCAAGGTCGGCGGCGAAATGCCGGACGAACAGTTTGATATTGTTGATGGCAATGAGGGGCGGGCGATAGGAATCGATTTTTACGGCAACTCTTCCACCCCAATGCGGCGTGCGCATTACATCGGGCAATTCAAAAGTCTGTTGCGGGTTTTGAAGCCCGGCATTTCGCGCGGTGTCGTCGAGCGGATCATAGACGATCTGGGGTTAAGGTTGCCGCCGAAGAGAGACGGAGACGCCTTGGCGGTGACCGCAGGCTTCGCCGACATGTCGTGCCGGCAGGGCGAGGGCGCGTACATCAATTGCAACATTTCACCACGATCCAAATAGAGGCAGACGGCTATTCTTCGGGCGGCGGCGATTTTAGTTTGCGGCCGATGAGGTGCTCGGCGAGCATCGGTGCGCCGAAGCTGAGCGCGATGAGTGCGATCGCTACGGGCCAGCGCCACATCTTCAATGTGTCGGCGAACATCGTGCCGAAAAAGTAGACGAGCGAGAAAATGATACTAGTCCAAGCAAGGCCAGCAAGCGCCGAGATCGACGCGAATTTCCAAAATGACAGGCCCAAAAAGCCGCTTGCGGTGTAAGTCGGCAGGCGAAAACCGGGTAGGAAGCGCGCGCCGACGACGGCGGAAATGAAGTGACGCTGAAGCCAGGAGCGGCCTCTGGCGATGTTACGCTCGCCGATCATACGGTGAGCCCAGTTACGGCTGCGCGCCGCGGCGCCCAGCCCATAGAGTCCAAGATCGCCCGCAAAAATGCCTGTGAAGAGCGCTGCAAGCGCGAAGCCTGGTGCGATTACTCCGTCGGCAGCAAGCAAGGCCGCCGCGATTGTGGTTGCGTCTTCAAGGACGAAGGTTGCGAGCACGATCGCCAGGGCGATCGTCCAGGGATTGGCACCCAGTGACAAAATGAAGGCGCCGGCATCCTCCATTAGGGGTGCGTTCCGGTCGCTTTCATCATGCTGAAGGCTTTGGCGATGGCGGCCAAAACTTGCGCCTTCGAGTTCCAAGGCAGGAAATGGTTTTGTCCCTCAATCACAGTGACGCCCATGTTTTTCACGCCCGTCAGGTGAGACTTCATGAAAGCGACATTGGCGAACGGCACGAGGTCGTCTTTCGTGCCATGGACGATGGTGACCGGAACATTGATCGTTGCCAAGCGCGGCGCCAAGGCTTCGAGTTGGGGCTTGAGCGCGATGATCTCGCGGTTAGCGTTGCGCACGGCGCGCGGCAGAACGGCGCTGACCGGCCAAGTGTCGCCGACAAATTGGATGAACGGCACATCTTCCTGCGCGGGGTCGAGCGAGCCTGCGACAATAATCAACGCGGCCACGAGATCGGGCGCATCGACCGCGGTTTGCGCGATGATCGGACCGCCCAGGGAGTGTCCTACCAACGCGGCGGGCTTTCCGCCTTTGGCGCGGATGATGCCGGCGATGGCCCTGGCTTGCTCGGCGAGCGAAACCACGGCGTCGTCTGGACCGCTACGGCCAAAGCCAGGGCGATCGATTGCAATGTAATGAAAGCCGGCCGGAGGGCTCATCAGATAGTCGGCCCAGGCTTCGGCTTCGCCCGGCGTGCCGTGGACGAAGACCACGAGCTCACCGTTGGGATCGCCGGACTCCAGGAAGCTCATATCGTATCCGTCGGCGAGCTTTAGTTTTTGATGCGGTAGTTTGGCCGACATTTCGTCTTCGCTGACAGACGGCCCGGGGATGGAGCAGCCCAGCAGCGACAACAGTCCTCCGACGACAGCAATTTGTCGAAGCCAGGGACCGAACACTTGAGTCGAGAAAACTGCCATGACGCTGCCATACTTGGCTGTGGGGTTGCGTCTTGTGGCGGAGAGGCGCCGCTCTGGCAAGTGGCGTGGCGATCACGGGCGCGTTAAGCGCCGGTGATCGCCGACTGGAGGTTACTGAAAGAGCGCGTCGATGTCGTTCTGCGACGCTGTTTCCGCTGGGGCGGCGGTTTCGGCTGCGTCTTCGCCGGTTCCGTTCAGCATGCGGTCGATTTCATCCTGTGCAACGCCTTCGCCTTCTCGCGCGGGGCCGTTCAGAAGATGGGCGTCGGGACGAGCGTCCTTCTGCGGTGGAGGTGCATTTTTGACGTCGGCCGGGTTGATGCCCCAGATCTCGATCATCGAGTTTACGCGTTGTTCGATATAACGCAGTGCATTGACGACCTTGGTCATGCGCTGGCCGGTTAGATCTTGGAACGAACAGGCGAGCATGAGGTTCGTCGCGTGGTTCTCGATCTCGTCGCAAAGGGTGACGTCGCCGCCTTTCTCCTTTAGTTCGGCGGAGATCGTGAACAGGCGTTCGGCTGCGGTCAAGATTTCGGCCGTCGCCGTTTCGGTCGAGCGAACGACGAAATCAAGCTCTTCGGTGGCGGCAATGATACGGTCGTTGCCAGGCGCGTCAGGGGCGTCGGCAGTGGCAGGCTTTATCGCCGCGATTTCACGGCGGGTTTGTGCGATGCCGGAAGCCATCACTTCCAGCTCGCGACGCAGAACATCGAAATTCGACGTCGAGTTCTTTTCGGTGAATAGCGACGTCAACTTTTCTATCGACTGATGGACGCGATCGGACTCCGCGTTGCGGAGCCTGCGTGCATACTCGTCCAGAAACCAGCGACCACGCGAGGTTTCGCGCACAGCGTCTTCAAGTGCATCGAAATCGACGGTAGCGTTTTTTGAGGGTGCCGGGCTCATTAGTTTGCCTTGGGTGGGATGACGGCGTTGATCTTCGACTGCAGTGTTGCGGCATTGAACGGTTTGACGATGTAGTTGTCGACACCGGCTTGTTTTGCAGCCACGACGTTTTCGGTTTTCGACTCGGCAGTCACCATAATGAACGGCGTCGTCTTCAATTTGTCGTCCGCGCGCACTTGCTTAAGAAGGTCGAAGCCCGTCATCGGCTCCATGTTCCAATCCGAAATGACGAGACCGTAGTGCACGGCGCGAAGCTTTTGCAGAGCATCGTTCCCGTCCGACGCTTCGTCGATCTCGGTGTATCCGATCTGCGTCAGTAGATTGCGGATGATGCGGCGCATCGTGCTGTAATCGTCGACAACAAGTACTTTCATGAGCACACCCCGATAATAGCTCTGCTCGCCGTTGGACGGCAGTTGAGGGCGACTTTACCTGTTCGGCCGTTTCGGAATGGTTGATGTTCGCGTAGGTTCGCGTGTGGAATTTGTTGTATCTGCGTGTATTTTGACGACGTAAGTTCATTACCAGCGTATTAATCTGCGCGCGAACGAGCGTTGTTCTACAAGGAATGTCAGATGGAAACGAAATTCAGTCGTGTCCGCGCCGCGATGCGGGAAATGCCGCTTGTGGCTATTCTGCGCGGACTTGCTCCGGAAAGAGCACAGGCTACGGCGCAGATCTTAATCGACGCCGGCTTTCGGCTGATAGAAGTTCCTCTCAATGGCGCGGGCGCGATTAAAGCGATCGCCGCGATCAAGAGCGCGGTGCCACAGCACATCGTTGTGGGTGCAGGAACGGTGCTTACACCGAACGACGCGCGAGAGGCGGTGAATGCAGGCGCGGAGCTTCTTGTTATGCCCAACACCGATGTGCGCGTGATGGCTGAAGGGCGGTCTCTAGGGGTTGCGCTGATGCCGGGTTTCCTGACACCCAGCGAAGCATTCGTGGCGCTCGAGTGTGGCGCGCTGGCGTTGAAGCTCTTTCCCGCCGAAATCGCAGGACCTCAGGGCCTGAAGGCGCTTCGCAGCGTGGTGCCTAAAACCATGGCTCCTATTTATGCGGTCGGCGGCGTGACGCCAGAAAGTCTGGGCGCGTGGCGCGATGCGGGTGCGGACGGCGTGGGGACCGGCGGCACGCTGTTCAAACCGGAATTCGACGAGCGGGAAATCGAAACGCGGGCGCGGGCGTTCGTGCGCGCTTGGCGTGCCCTCAATCAGCAAGGAGAAACTTGATGCGCATCGAGGGCAAAGAAATCGTCGTCACAGGCGGCACGGACGGGATCGGTAAGGTAGCGGCGGCGGAGCTTGCCAAAGCGGGCGCAAACGTCACGATCGTCGGGCGCGATGGTGCAAAGGGCGAGGCCGTTGTGCGCGAGCTTAAGGCACTCGCGGGGCATGATCGGATCGGCTTCGTGAAAGGGGATTTGTCGGTTCGTAGCGGCGTGCACGCGGCGGTGGGCGCGCTCACGGATCGGTTGGCGCATATCGACGTTCTTCTCAACAATGCCGGTGCCCTTTTTCAGCGCCGTGAACTAACGCAAGACGGCATCGAGCGCACTTTCGCGCTGAATCATTTGGGCTATTTCTTGATCACATCGCTTTTGATGGAGCGGCTAAAGGCATCGCCGGCGGCCCGGATTGTGAATGTGGCCTCGGGCGCGCATGCCGGGGCGAAGCTCGATCTCGACGATTTGCAGAACGAAAAAAACTACTCGGGCTGGCGCGCTTACCAGCAGTCGAAATTAGCCAACATCTATTTTACCTACGAGTTGGCGCGCCGGATCGAGGGCACGACAGTTACGGCGAATTGCTTGCATCCGGGTTTCGTCGCGACCCGGTTCGGCGACAATAACGGCGGTTGGTTGCGCACTGTATTTGGCGTTGCGAAATCGTTGTTGGCGAAGACAGAGGCGGACGGGGCGCAGACCAGCATCTATCTCGCGGGGTCGCCCGATGTGGCCAATGTCAGCGGCAAGTATTTCGATAACTGCAAAGCGGTGCGATCGTCGGCGGTATCGTACGATGAAGGCATCGCGCGCTCCCTGTGGCTTGCGAGCGAACAACTCACCGGGCAATGAACCGCTCAGCCTTCAAACAGGCTTGTGCCGCCACGGCCGGTGAGGCCGCGGATCATGAGATACAGCAATAGGCCGACCGGACCGACGAGAAGGGTCAACAGCAGGCAAGGGATCAAAATGAAATGGTTCAAGCCTGCACGTTGGGCGTCGCGGGCTTCCCAGGCGCCGACGAACAAGTCGAAAACGATGTAATGTGCCCAGCCCGCGACAACGGCATGTTTTGACGTGAACGTCAGCATCAGGCCGTCGAGGGTCGCAAAGCCGGCGCCTTCGGGCATGCTTGCACCCGTCAGCGCATTGGCGAGCAGCCAAGCGTAGACCACCCCCAAAGCGATGGGCGCCGCTACCGAATGAACGAGCCAGTCCGTGAACTTGAGCGTCGGCACAAAAACGAGCAGCGCCCAAAACGGCAGCACGCCGTAGTTCAGAAGCTGGTAGACGGTATCAGGCGAAAGTTGAGCCAGTTGCGACATCGTGTGCCCTCTTGCCCCGAAGCACGGCGATGATAGCGCGGTTTGGCCAGCGCAACCAAATCTCCCTGTCTTAGGATTAACCGAAGCGGCGTTTCAGCCAGTCGATGATCACGCGATTCAGCTCTTCCGGCTTTTCGGCCTGGGTCCAGTGACCGCAGTCTTTGATCAGGTGCTTTTCCAGATCGGGGACGTAGGCTTCCATCCCGTCGGCCAAGGACGGCCGCAGGACGATATCGTCGGCGGCCATCACCATCAGGCAGGGCACATCGACTTTTTGCGCGATGCCTTCGGTGGTCTGCCAATTGCGGGTGAAATTGCGATACCAGTTGATGCCGCCCGTGAAGCCCGAGCGTGCGAAGGCCTTGCGATAGACTTCCAGTTCTTCCGCCGACAAAAGCACTTTGCCCGGCCATGCCGCTTCATCGCTTTCGAGCGCCTTTACGAAGGCGAGGTTGCGCTCTTCGGCCGGGCGCATTTCGAACTCGGCGATGGTCATGCCGGTCTTGCGATAGAAAAGACGCAATGTTTTTCCGGGGTCCTTGCCCAAGGCCGCGTCTGCGACACCGGGTTTTTGGAAATAAACGATGTACATGTCTTCGCCGTAGGCGGCGCGCATGAGCGCGATGGGGTCCATCGGTGCGCGCGGCATGAACGGCGTGTTGACGCCGACTACGCCGGCAACGCGATGGGGATGCAGCAGCGGCATGAACCACGTAACGAAGCCGCCCCAATCGTGACCGATAAAGACGGCCTTTTCGATCTTCAGCGCATCGAGCATGCCGACGAGATCGCCGGTGAGGTGATGGATGTCGTAGGACTCAATCGCTTCCGGACGATCGGTTAAGCCATAGCCGCGCTGATCCGGCGCTATGGCGTGAAAGCCCGCATCGACCAGGGCGGGCAGTTGATGGCGCCAGGAATAGGCCAGTTCGGGAAAGCCGTGGCACATAACCACCGGCACGCCAGCGCCTTGTTCGTAGACCGCCATGCGAATGCCATTCTTTTCAACGTAACGCGGTGTGTTCCAATTAATAGACATGCATCGATCTAAATTTGTGAATTGCCTGATGTCTGCGAACGGAGCAGGGTGTGATGAGCCGGTCAAGCAGCACGCTGCTGCAGGCCGAGGCGCGAGAACATTTCCCTGCGCTCGGGTCCGAGTTTTGGCGGATACAGTTTTTCTTTGGCGCGCTTGGGTGTCAT